>JADLCZ010000077.1 GCA_020846955.1 Candidatus Nomurabacteria bacterium | reverse complement strand
ACCTAGCAGCTAGAAACTAATTTAAAATGGCAAAGAAAATAATGAAGAAAGTGAAGTTACAGATTCAAGCTGCAAAGGCAACCCCAGCTCCACCACTAGGTCCTGCGCTCGGACAAGCAGGTGTTAACATCGCAGAATTCTGTCAAAAGTTCAATGCAGCAACGCAAGGTATGGCAGGAGATGTAGTAGGTGTACAAATATTCGTTTATGAAGACCGTACTTATGATTTCGTGGTAAAGACACCACCAGTAGCAGGATTGATCCAAAAGGCTGCTGGGGTAGAGAAGGGTTCAGGTAAGCCAAATACTTCAAAAGTTGGTAAAATCACAAAAGCACAAGTTCGTGAAATCGCGATGAAAAAGATGCCAGATTTGAATGCAAAAGATATAGAAGGCGCAATGAAAATCGTAGAAGGTAGTGCTCGTTCAGCAGGTATAACTGTTGTAGAATAGCAATCCAATAAAATCCCTCAAATGAGGGATTTTATTTTTATTAAAATTAATTTATAAAATATGAGTAAAAATTATTCTGAGCGTGATATTGTATTGATAGCAGTTTGTTTAAGTATTTATCTTACATCACTTTTGGCTGCCAATACACTAGGCATAAAATTAATGCCATTTTTATTTGGTACACATTTGTCGGTATCAATATTTTTCTTTCCGTTTGTTTTTATTGGAACAGATGTAATAGGAGAAGTCTTTGGTAAAAAAATTGCCAAAGGATTTGTTGTTGCGGGTATTGTAAGCACAGCTTTGTTTATTTTATATACATTTTTATCAAATATTTTTTCTTGGTCCGAAGCTGCCTTTTGGGTAAAAGATGGTTATGGGCAAGTTTTTGATCTGTCATTGAGGATGGCGATAGCATCATTGGTGGCTTTTGCAGTAGGGGAATATCAAGACTTCTTTATATTTTGGAAAGTTACAGATAAATTAGGTAAGAAATTATTTTGGTTACGTTCATTGTGTTCAAATATTTGGTCCCAATTCCTTGATACTGGTTTGTTTATGATTATTGCATTTGCTGGAGTATATCCGCCTCACCAAATACTATTGATGTCTATCCCTTGGTGGATTTACAAGGTTTGTATGGGTTTTGTTTATACGCCACTTTCTTACGGTATGATTAATATACTTAAATACTATAGAAAAGATGATAGTCAAAGCATATAGAACAAGAATTTTTAAGGAAAATGAAAATCTAATTGATTTTATTGTTAAATATATTCCAAAAGCCAAAGATGGCGATATTATTGTAGTGACTTCAAAAATTGTTGCACTTTCCGAAGGGCGGACAGAAGTTTTGGGAGATCATAAACACAGAGAAGCCTTAATAAAAAAGGAAAGCACTTTCGCTATAAAGACCAAATATACTTGGCTGACTATTAAAGATGGTATGGTTATGTCTAGCGCTGGTATAGATGAATCAAATGCAGACGGCAAGATTGTATTGTTGCCATATGATTCATTCAAATCGGCAAAATCAATACATTTCAAATTATCTAAAATTTACAAAGTAAAAAATTTAGGAATTCTGATCACAGATAGTAGATTATTACCATTGCGTGCAGGGGTAGTTGGTATAGCTCTAGGTTATGCAGGATTTAAGGGTGTGCGGGACTATCGTGGTAAGAAGGATATGTTTGGCAGGGTTTTGAAATTCTCTCGTACAGATGTTGCAGATTCTTTGGCAACATCTGCAGTTGTTTGTATGGGTGAGGGGGATGAAAAACAACCTCTAGCAAAGATTTCCAATGCACCAGTTGATTTTGTAAAAAATGTAAATCGTAAAGAACTTGTAATGGACCCAAGTGAGGACGTCTATGCCCCTATCTTCCAAGCTCTAAAAAAGCAAAAATTTGGGAAAAAGGATTAAAAAGATTATAATATTCTTATGTCAGAAAATCACAAAACTGAAGCTCATAAAAGACCATCTTGGGATGAATATTTCTTACAAATGGTAGATTTAGTAGGTACTCGTGGTACTTGTGATAGGGGGTATGCAGGCTGTGTGATAACAAAAGATAAGAGGATTCTCTCCACAGGTCATGTTGGTTCACCTATTGGTTTGCCTCATTGTGATGAAGTTGGACACGAAATGCATACTGTAAAAAATGAAGATGGAACAGAGTCACGCCATTGTATACGTACTGCTCATGCCGAGCAAAATGCAATCAACAATGCTGCCCGTGTTGGAGTTGCTATAGAAGGCGGTACAGTGTATTGTAAAATGACTCCTTGTTATAAATGCGCGCAAAATATTATTAACGCTGGTATTGTCCGAGTTGTAGCACTTAAGGATTATCGTGGAGCAGATCGAACAAAAGAAATTTTCAAACTAGCAAATATAAAATGTGAAGTTCTTGGTGATATGGAAATATATAATGATATGTAAAATTTATGATTGATTTAAAAGAATTACAAAAAGAGGTGATGAGAAATAAAGTAGAGAAGGGCTTCAACCTAGACAATATGGCTCTTGAATTTTGTCGTGCCCACGAAGAGCTCTCTGAAGCATTTTCAAAATATAATAAAAATGAAGATGGCGTTGCAGAAGAATTTGCAGATGTAGCAATATTTCTCCTTGGTATGTGTGAATCACTTGGATATGATCTAGAAAGGGAAATAGTACGCAAAATCGAAATAAATAAAAATCGTAAATATATAAAGACCAAATCTCCAGACGGCAAGGATGTGTTTATAAGAGAAAAAACCGATATTGACCCTTAACAAAAAAACAGCCTAGAGGCTGTTTTTTTCATAAACTACGAAATCCATGGGTAGATTATTCTCTTCATCTTTCTCATAATGCTCTCTTGATACTTCTTTCCAGAAGTTGGGGCTAATAGTAGGGAAGAATGCATCTGCATCAAAAATACCGTCTACGTGTGTGATATAGAGTCTATCTGCGTGGTCCATGGCTTGTTTGTAAATTTCGGCACCACCAATTACAAATACTTCCTCACCATTTGGAAGAGGATTTACATCATATTTAAATAGATCAATTGCTTCGGGTAGTGAGTGTACCACTTCCACACCTTCTTTTACATAGGATACATCTCGAGTGATAACTACATTACGGCGATTGGGTAGGGGCTTGCCGATAGACTCGAAAGTTTTGCGCCCCATGATCACTGGGTGTCCGGAGGTAGTCTCACGAAAGTGCTTCATATCGCGAGACAAATCCCAAAGCAATTTATTACCAAGCCCGAGTTCATTGTTTTTACCAATACCTGCAATTAAAGAGAGAATCATAATATTTTATATTGCTATTTCAAATGGTATTCGATCATAACTTTCGTAGCCAGAGAGCTTGGTATCTGCGTACTTCCAAGCATAAATTGATTTCCAGTTTTCTGTTTCTATTTTTGGTAGGGGATATTTGTTGGGGTCGCGGGTGAGTTGCTCTTTTGCTCCATCAACATGATTCTCAAATAAATGTACATCCGAAAGGAACCCTACAAGTTTGCCTTCTTTGAGTCCCGCTTCCTTGGCTATAAGGTGTAGGAGTAATGCGTAGCTTGCAATGTTGAATGGGAGGCCGAGCATCGTGTCGACAGATCTCTGGTTCCATAGCAAATTCACTTTGCCGTTGATGGTAGTAATCTGGAAACAGTAGTGGCATGGGGGTAGCCCCATTTCATTTAATTGCATTGGGTTCCAAGCATTCACAATCATTCGGCGATCACGAGGATTTGATTTCAAGATATCAATCAATCTTTTTAATTGATCGACTCCCTGATCTGTATAGTCAGTATCATAGCTTTCGTATTTCGCGCCAAAGTGCCGCCATTGGAATCCATATATTGGTCCAAGGTCGCGCTCTTCGAGCATCTTTTTTTTGCTTGCCTCATCGTGGCCATAAGGAGCCTTGATAGGAGATGCCCATTCGTCCCAGATGTGGTTGTTGTTGTCGAGTAGCCATTGCTTGTCGGTGATACCATTGATGAAAAATTCGAGTTCACTTGCGATTAATCGCATAGGCATCTTTTTTGTAGTTAAGAGAGGGTAGCCCTTGCTCATATCGTGTTCAAAGATAGCTCCGGCCATTGTGTATGCCTTGGTCCCTTGGCGAGTTTCTACTAATTCACCTTTCTCCAAAACTTCTTTTACTATGTCCAAATATGCTTTCATAAATCAATTATATATGACGCGTATATGCTTTGCAAATAAGCACTTTTCTTATATTGACATACAAGCATAATTGTGATATAATACCAGTAACTAATAGATACACACATGAGTTCTTCATCTAATAAGACCAGTCCGATCGTAAGTTTTTTTACTATACTTATTAAATTTATAAGATATAGTGTAGGTTTTTTTGAGAGGTTTTTCCCTCACTTAATATCTATTATAAAAAATATTTCAGACAAATCAAAAAATTGGGGGTCCTCAATTGCTTCTTGGTACGAAGCTAAATATGGACCAAAACCAGGTTTGGGGGATAATATTGCTATTGTTATTATGGTGATAATATTCGCATCAAATTTGCTTTTCCCATGGCTTCTAATATGGGCGGCATTAAAAGCAATCTGAAATATGGTTGCACAAATATAAGAGAAGGCACTACGTGCCTTTTTTTATTTACTATTTTATATATATTGACATATATGTACTAAAATGCTATAATATTAGTCTTATTAGATAATTATGAGAGATTTTTGGAATCGGTTCTGCAACGACCGAAATTGGTTCTTAGCAACCATAGTTGTAGTGTTCTTTTTGGGAATGTTTTTCTGGCATTTAATTGGGCCAGAAAGTTACACCAGGATAATAAACAATTTTTTAGAAGGAATTTGGACAGCATTTAAATTCTTTCTTACATTAGTGCTTATTGTTGTAGGTGTAATGTTAATGTTCGGTTGGAGGCCTTTTAAGAAAAAGAAGACCAACAACAACAGTAGCCACTAGGCGTAGCTACTCTAAATCAATGAAGGCACAATACTGTGCCTTTTTTGTTTGCTCTGTCTATGTTAAAATTAGGGTATTAATAAATAATTTACATACATATGAGTACACACGATAAAGAGGTTTTTGATGCAATTGCAGGGGAGGCGATACGACAACGAGATGGTTTGGAGCTTATTCCTTCCGAGAACTATGTTTCGAAAGAGGTTTTAGAAGCCAATGGTTCAATAATGACCAACAAATACTCCGAAGGCTACCCAGGACGTAGATATTATGGCGGGCAAGAATATACCGATGTTGTGGAGCGTATTGCTATCGATCGTGTGTGTAAACTCTTTAATTGTAAATTTGCCAATGTTCAGCCTCACTCTGGTGCACCCGCGAACTTGGCAGTGTATGCGGCGCTTCTTGAGCCGGGCGATACCGTGATGGGTATGGACTTATCACATGGAGGGCACCTTACTCATGGTCACCCGATGACTCTGCCTGCCAAGATTTATAAATTCGTAACTTACAAAATGAAAGATCCCGAGACTGGCGAGATTGATTACGAAGATATGCTACGCGTTGCAAAAGAAGCAAAACCAAAATTAATTATTGCAGGATTCTCGGCTTACCCACGAACTCTGGATTATAAAAAATTTGTCGAGATTGCAAAGGAAGTTGGTGCAATCACAATGGCCGACATGGCGCACATAGCAGGACTCATCGCTGCAAAGGCACTTCGCAATCCATTCGATGATGGCTTCGATATTATCACATCTACAACACACAAGACTCTTCGTGGCCCACGTGGAGGAATAATTCTAACTCGCGAGAATGAAGAAATAGCAAAGAAGATAGACAAAGCAATCTTCCCAGGAATCCAAGGTGGCCCTCACATGCATACTATTGCAGCCAAGGCTGTAGCATTTGGCGAAGCAATGACTCCCGCATATCAAGAGTATGCTCAACAAATTTTGAAAAATGCCAAAGCAATGGAAAAAGTTTTTAAAGACAACAATGTTCGTATGATAGGAGGGGGTACAGACAATCATTTGATCCTTGCTGATGTTTTCGGCTCACTAGGCGTAACTGGCAAAGAAGCACAAACCGTGCTCGATGAAGTGGGTATTACACTCAATATGAATTCAATTGCAGGCGATACTCGCAAACCACTTGATCCATCTGGAATTCGATTTGGTACACCAGCCATCACTACACGCGGATTCAAGGAAGCTGATTGTGTGGAAGTAGCGGAACTACTTTTGGAAACTCTAAAAAATAAAGATAATGTAGAGAAGAAAGAAGAAATAAAAATAAAAATAAAAGCCTTAGCATCCAAGTTCCCAATCCCTGAGAGTTTTGTGTAACCCGGTAGTGAGTTTTGGCAAAGCACAAAGTGCGCTCTGATTTTAATCAGAGCATTGCCAAAATCTACTATCCGGGTAAATTAGTAGTTAATCGAATATATTATGTTTTATGTATATTGTTTAGAAAGCATTAAATATGATGAATTATATTTTGGATATACTAATGATCTTAAGCGTAGATTTAAGGAGCACAATAAGGGGTTAACTTTTTCAACCAAAAAATATGCTCCCTGGAAATTAATTTACTATGAAGCATGTTTAAATGAAAATGATGCGAAACGAAGAGAAAGGTATTTAAAAACTAGTCAAGGAAGAAGAATGTTTCGAAAGCGCATTAAAGAGTATATACTTGATAAATATAAGATTTTGAAGCCAGTTGGTCACAAATTGCCATCAACTGAAAAAATAACCAATGAATCTAAAAGATAAAATAGTTGTAATAACAGGAGGTAGCAAAGGATTAGGGAAAGTCTTGGCTAGTTTTTTAAAAAAAGAAGGATCCAATGTTATTATTTGTGCAAAAAATACAAAAGAAGTTGAGACAACTGCAAATGAACTTAGCGTAGATTTTTTTGTCGGAGATGTAACAAAAGAAAAAGACATGCAGGAGCTGGCAGATTCTGCTGAGCAAAAATTTGGGAAGATAGATATTTGGGTTAATAATGCCGGGTTACTTTATTCTTTCTCACCCAAGGACAAATATATTGATATAGAAAAAGCCAGAGAGATGATGGATGTAAATTTGTTTGGGACCATTTTTGGGTCACGATCTGCTTTAGGTAAAATGCAATCAAATAAAGATGGAACAATCATAAATATAATTTCCACTGCAGCCCTAGATGCAAGTAAAGCAAAAAATTTAAAAATATATTTTGCTAGTAAGTGGGCTTCCCGAGGATATACACAAGCAATCGAGGCTCAATATAAAGAGCAAGGCATATCAGTAATTGCGGTATATCCAGGGGGAATACAAACAGAATTATGGAGAAATCATAAACCAGAAAATATTGATCAATTTATGAAACCAGAATATGTTGCGGAAAAAATTATTTCAAACTTAAAACAAGAAACACCAGAAAAAGAATTAATAATAAAAAGACCAATAGTTTAGATTATGGATAAAAAAATCACCACTTTTATATTTGATTGCTTTGGGGTTGTTCTCAGTCCTGTTATATCTGATTGGTATAGAATAAATCGAACAAATAAAGGCTTTGTAGATAAAAATTTCCAAAATCTTCTAAAAGAATTTGACTTAAATAATTTATCTGAAGATGACATTGCTATGTACTTTTCCAAATATGAAGGTATGACTCTATCAAAGGAAAAAATTCAGGAAGAAATTGACAATGGTCTGAAGATGGATCATGTTTTAGTTCATATGATCCAGCAATTGAAAAATAAGGGTTATAAAATAGCTTTGCTTACCAATGCCAACGCATCCTTTTTTGAGAGGAAGGTCTATAAAGTTCACCCAAATTTCAAAGATCTTTTTAATGAGATTGTTATATCTTCTGATATAGGTATGATCAAACCAAATAAAGATATATTTTTATACACATTGAAAAAGATTGATTCAACCCCAGAAGAAACTTTATTTATAGATGATGGTAAGATGAATGTAGAAGGTGCTATAAATTTAGGAATAAATGGTTTTGTTTACACAGACAGTAATTCTTTTAAAAATTATCTTAAAGAATCAGGAATTAAATTAGAAAATAAGGAATAAATTTATGGAAACACCACATGTAAAAGTTGGGGTAGGGGCTATGGTTTTCAAAGATGGGAAAATATTACTGGGTAAAAGAAAGAACTCCTTT
>JADLCZ010000076.1 GCA_020846955.1 Candidatus Nomurabacteria bacterium | reverse complement strand
TAGCCGAGGTTTTGCGAAATCCTTGTCCCCAAAATATTGTTTTCGCAAAACCGAGTCCGCTTTAGTAGTTTAATTCTTCTGGATTTTCTTCGAAAAACATTCGAACTTTGTCCAGTAGAGACCGCAACAAAACAAAATCGGGTTTCTCGCCAAAAAATGCGTCGGCGCGAAGCGCCGATGATTGGGCTGAATTCCCGCCAAACCCAATTCCCGCCAAGATTTTCCACGCTCCGCGTGGCTTACTCGTAACCAATACAAATTTATGAATAATCAAACCAAAAAGTTTTTCATATATACTCGCAAGTCTACAGACGACAAAGACCATCAGGTCAGAAGCATTGGCGATCAACTTTCTGAATTGAAAGAACTCGCGATAAAAGAGAAAGTTGATATTGTTGATGTCTTTGTTGAAAAACAGACAGCCAAAATACCCGGTCGTCCGGTATTTAATGAAATGTTAGAGAGAATGGAAAAAGGCGAGGCCGAAGGTATTTTGGCTTGGCATCCCGATAGACTTGCTCGCAACTCGGTAGATGGTGGAAAAATTATTTACCTCGTTGATACTGGAGTGATTACGGAAATGAAATTTCCAACTTTTTGGTTTGATCCGACTCCACAAGGCAAGTTCATGCTTTCCATTGCCTTCGGTCAGTCAAAATATTATGTGGACAATTTGAGCGAAAATATTAAACGCGGACACAGGAACAAAGTGAAAGAAGGAATATGGCCTCGAAATGCGCCACTTGGGTATATGAATGTTAAGGGTGGTCTAAAACACGATAAAACGCTTGCCCCGCTCATTAAAAAGCTTTTCGAGGCATATTCCACAGGACACTTCACTTTGCGGGAAGTCCGCGAAAAATTTCTCGCTCTTGGGTTGAAAGGAAAAATTGGACTTTCAATCTCAAATTGTCAGAATATTTTGACTAATCCAATCTATGTCGGATTGATAAGGTGGCATGACGAGATATATGAAGGAAAGCATGAACCGATTATTGCAAAGAAACTTTTTGATAAATGTCAGGAAGTGATGAAAAGAAAGAGTAAACCTAAATCTAGCGGTTTCAAACCATTTTTGTACAGAGGATTTTTCAGTTGCGGAGAATGTGGTTGCTTTATTACTACCGAAACACAAAAAGGTCATAACTATCTCCGCTGTACCAAACGGAAAAATCCTTGTACTCAAAAATATATTCGCGAGGAGCTCATCACTTCTCAAATCCAAGAGGAAATCAAAAAAGTTTCTTTGCCACTCGATTGGCTAAAATGGATGATTGAAGAAAATGCAAAAGATCAATCATCTGAAACACAATCGAGTGAGATTTTTTCTCAAAAGATAAAAACTGAAATTTCTCTTTTGGATATGAAGGTCGAGAAGCTGATGAACGCATATTTAGAAAACGCACTTTCACTTGAAGAATATCGAGAAGCGAAAGGTGTGTTAATCAATAAAAAACAGCTTCTCAAAGAGAAATTACAGAGTTTTGAGAAAAAATCTCATAATCGGTTCGAACTTGCCGATAAGTTTCTAAAAGCTTGTATTCATAATATTGAATTGGTAAACGAGGGAATTCCTGAAGAAATACTTCAGGAATTCAAAAAAGTCGGTTCGAACTTTCAAATTAAGGATCGAACCGTACTTTTTGAGCCACGCGGAGCGTGGAAAATCTTGGCGGGAATTGGGTTTGGCGGGAATTCAGCCCAATCATCGGCGCTTCGCGCCGACGCATTTTTTGGCGAGAAACCCGATTTTGTTTTGTTGCGGAGGCGGGGAGATTCGAACTCCCGATGCCTTTCAGCATGCTACCTTTCCAAGGTAGTGGAATAAACCGCTATCCGACGCCTCCAATAAATTAACTCTTTTTCCCTAACAATGCCTCTACTCGCGCCTCGACTGGTGGATGAGTTGCGAACAAACTTTTTATTTTATTCGCGCCAAATGGATTGGCAATAAATAAGTGTGCTGTAGCTTTGCTTGCTTTGGCCATCGGTTGTGAGTATTGTGAAATTTTCTGCAATGCCGAAGCCAATCCTTCTGGATAACGAGTAAGTAGTGCGCCTGATGCATCGGCAAGAAACTCCCTCTTGCGAGATATTGCGAGCTGTATAAGGCTTGCAAATATTGGTGCCAAGATTGCCAAAACTATTCCTATTACCATCAATGCACCGCCAGCCTTGCTGTCATCGTCACGACTACGTCCTCCAAACATTTGTGAGCGAATAAAGAAGTCGGCAACGATTGTGATGAACCCTGCGAGTACTACTGCCACAGTCGAGACAAGAATGTCACGATTGCCAATATGTGAAAGCTCGTGAGCAATTACCCCTTCGATTTCATTTTTGTCCAAAATTTGAAGTAAGCCTGTAGTCACTGCAACAGCTGAATGATCTTTGTCGCGTCCTGTCGCAAATGCATTTGGAGCAGTATCATTGATTATATAAACCTTTGGCTTTGGCAAACCAGCGGTAATAGATAGATTCTCTACAATGTTGTGTAATTCTTTATATTGAATTGGGTCGGCAGGAATTGCACCAGAGAGTTTGATTGCCACTTTGTCCGAATTCCAGTATGAATAAATATTCATACCAATACTAAAGACTAGAAAAATATAGAGAATATTTGGATTCTGATAGTAGTAAGAAAAAGCGTATCCAATGGCAATTATAAGGATAAAAAACGTGGTCATCAGGAACCAAGTCTTGCGAACATTTTGTGATTGGTGTGTATAAAGCGTAGCCATAATTTAATTTCTAATAGACAGCGCCTAAAGCGCTGTCTATTTTTTTATTAGAATTTAACTTCTACTGGCTTTGTTTCTACCCCGTCGTCTGGGATGTCGAAGAATTCCATTTTACTAAATTTGAACATACCACCAATTACATTGCCTGGGAATTGTTGAAGTCCTGTGTTTAAGTCACGAACATTGCCATTATAAAATCGGCGTGCGGCTTGGATCTTGTTCTCTGTATCAGATAGCTCCTTTTGAAGTTCTAGGAAATTGATATTGGCTTTCAATTCCGGATACGCTTCAGCGATGCCAAATAGACCTGTGATTGCTTGGCCCAAGATCGCATCAGTTTTTGAATGCTCACCTGCTGTCTTTGCACCCATTGCAGCCGCACGAGCCTGACTTATCTTCTCGAAAGCTGTGGACTCATGAGTTGCATACCCTTTAACAGTATTTACCAAGTTGGGAATCAAATCATAGCGGCGCTTGAGTTGGACCTCAATATCTGACCAAGCCTCCTTGGAATTGTTGATAAGACGAATAAAACCGTTGTACGAAAATACAACCCACAAAACCAAAACGACAATAATACCTAAAATAATGTACATTAACATAGAATTTTTTTAAATTAATTAGTAATTTTACCAAAAAAGTAACAATACAATTATAACACACATTCTAGCCTATTTTGTCTTTTCTATAAGACGGTTGTTGAGGAATACAAGCAATGGTGATGCTAGAAAGATAGATGAATATGTCCCAAAGAACATACCAGCAGTAAGCATTATAGCAAATACGCGTGTACTATGTGGACCAAAGAATACAAGTGATAGAAGAACCATGATAACTGTCAAAGATGTCATGATAGATCGTGTATATACTTGGCGCAAACTATTACCAACTGTCTCTTGGAAAGTCTTGAAATGTCCAACACGCAAATTCTCGCGAATACGGTCGAATACCACAATAGTATCTGAAACAGAAAGTCCAAGGATTGTAAGAACTGCTACCACAAAGAGTGTATCTACTTCTGTCCCAACAAAATGAGAAATAGCAGCAAAAACTCCAACTGGAATCAACACATCATGAATCAATGAAACAATAGCGATGAATCCATATTTCCAAGAAGATATCGGTTTGGAAACCTTACGAAATGAAAAAGCAATAAAAAATATTATCCCGAGTGACACGAGGACAAAAAGGATAATTGCTTTACGTGCCAATTCCTTACCCACAGATGGGCCTATTGAAGTGAAGCTTTTTTCTGTAGCATCTGGGCCTAATGCTTTTACCAATGATATATGCTCCGCTTCTGTAAGACTACGAGTCTTGATTATGTATCCATTTGTTCCAGTTGGTTGAGTTAGTATCTGACCTAAGGATAGAGGTGCAATTTTGCCCTCAATATCTGCTTGTTCTGGAACAGTCGTTGTATATACAACCTCCATTTGTGCTCCACCTTTGAAATCAATACCAAGATTCAATCCAAAGATTGATATGGATGCGATAGACAAGGCAACAAGAACAATAGAAATTATTAGAAATATTTTTTTGTATTTGATTACGAACATATAATTATTTTGTTAAGTTAGTAGAGCTGAAACCCGACCCAAATAAGAAGTGTGTGATTTTATTTGTCTTTGTGATATTAAGGGAATATAAGAATAATCGAGTAATTGATATTGCTGAAATCATAGATACTATTACTCCCATTAAGAATGTAAGTGCGAAACCTTTGATAAGTGCAGTCCCGAACCAGAACAATATTATCGCAGTAATGATACTTGAAGTATTGGAATCACGAATAGAGAACCATGCCCGAGAGAATCCATGTTGAATTGCATCGGCTACAGTCTGACCACTTGCAAGCTCTTCTTTAATACGCTCAAAGATAAGTACATTGGCGTCCACAGCAATACCAATCGAAATAATAAATCCTGCAATACCAGCCGCGGTAAGAGTAACGGGGATTAATTTAAATAATGCGAGCATTATAGATACATACATAGATAGTGCTATAACAGCAATCAATCCTGGTAGTCGATACCAAAGGATTAAAAAGAGTGCAATTACTAGGAACCCAATCAATGCAGCTTTTACCCCAGCCTGTACAGCCTTAGCGCCAAGAGTCGCACCAATTGTTTGGGTAGATATAAGCTCAATAGGCACAGGCAATGCACCAGAATTCAATCGGCCCACAAGAAGCTTGGCTTCGGGTGCAGTGAAGTTACCGCTGATCACAGCCTTGCCTCCTGTGATTGCCTCATTTACTTTTGGAGTAGAGATTGGCTGTCCATCGAGAAATATTGCTACGGTTTTACCAACATTATCTTTTGTAATTTGCTCGAACAATTTTGAACCCTCAGAATCGAATTGCAATGACACAACTGGCTCACCACTATTTGGGTTAAATTCCAAAATCGCTTTATCTAAATACCGGCCAGTAAGCTCAGTACTTTTATACTGAGAATTCATGTCTAGTTGAATTTGTCCGTCTACAATTTTTGCAACTTTAGATCCATCTGTATTTTCTACTTTGAATTCAAGAAGTGGTGTCTGGCCAATCATTGCAATTGCCTTCTCTGTATCTGTGACACCTGGCAAGTCTATTCCAAGCCTCTCTTCCCCAGCATTTGAGAATCCACCATTTTCAACTGTAACAACAGGCTCTGAAACTCCAAAAATGTTGATCCGGCGCTCGATCACATCACGAAGTGAGGCCATAGCATCACCAACCTCTCCTGCCTTAATTTCCTTTATATCAGCCCTATACACAAGATGAGTACCGCCTGATAGGTCAAGTCCGAGCTTGAAAGGGTAAGTAGATAGCTTGGTGACTTCTGCACCTTTTACTACATTCATATGTGACAATTCAGACCGATAAACAAAGTAACCAACAGTTATTCCTATTAGTAATATAATTAAAGCTGTAATTCGTTTTTTAAGCATAATGGGCTTATTTTATAGGCTTTTGCCAAAAAAAGCAACTGCATATCGGCTCTTCATTATAGATAGAAAAACAAGGCCCACTATGACTCCAGCGGCATATCCCCCTACAATATCGAGTGGATAATGCACTCCAAGCACCATACGCGATAAACCAATAAATATAGTACAGAATATCATCAGTATGCCCAATTTTCGATTAAGAGCAAACACAACAGTAGAAAGTGCAGCAAAGACAGCAGAATGCGAAGATGGAAATGAAAATCCAGATTCATAAAAAAGTGGAGTCAACCCAAGTGCAACAAATGGCCTATCAATATGAATTATGTATTTTATTATTTTGGATACTACCCATGCACCACCAGATGCTCCTATTGCCATAAATAAATGAGGAAAAATAAATTTTGAACGCAAAACAATATATAAAAAAACTATTCCAAATAAAATATAAATTAATATATTGGAAACAAACAAGGAAATACTTGCAATATTTGGATCAATTGATAAGGAAAAAAACGTATTAAATATATTTTGATTAATTGTGTTCATTTTTTTTGTATGCAACTTTTAAAACATTGGCAAGTAATATTGACACGGTTACTGGTCCAACTCCCCCAGGCACTGGTGACACGAAGCTCGCAATACCTGAGACTGATTCGAGATCTACATCTCCTACTATCGAGCCATTGGATTCCGAAGTCCCTGCATCTATTATTATTGCGCCTTCTTTGATTTTATCACCTGTAATAAATTTACCAGCACCAGTACCAGATATTATAACATCTGCTTCTTTTATTATTGCCTCTTTGTTCTCTGTGCTACGAGTTACAATCGTAACTTCCAATCCCCTAATTTTCAACAAATGTGTTACCGGCTTGCCGACTAGTTGACCTTGACCTACTACAACAATTTTCTTACCTTTCAAATCAATATTCAAAGAATCTAAAATGGTCATACAAGATAGGGCTGTAGGATAGCCAATATCTATTGATTCATTATAAAATACACTACTGGCTTTTGAGCCCAAACAATCAACGTCTAAGTGGAAATCAATGGCCTCCAATACTTTTTCCTTATCTAAATGTGCAGGTAGTGGCAACTGTACTATTACTCCACACATATTTGGTATATCTTTCAATTTGATTATTTCTTCCACTAATTTTTCTGTTGTTATCTCGTCAGGGAAATGTGCATTGTGGAAATGAATCCCCACTGCTTCTGCCATACGTGCTTTCATCCGTACATATTGTGCAGATTCTGGATTAGAGCCCACCAATACATCACAAAATACCGGTTGGAAAGACAATTTTGCCACCCCCTTTTTCACTTCTTCCAATATTTCATCTCTTATTTTTCTGCCATCTATTATTGTTGTTTGCATTTTTTTCTTTCTTATACTTATACTATCTCCTTATACTAAATCCCCAAAAACTCATTTCTCATATCATCACGATGTGCCACTCGATTATAGCCACGCATACCCATCAATATACCCAATCCCATAAATTCTGTAATTAAATGCGAACCACCATAACTCATAAATGGCATTGTAATCCCAGTTACTGGCATCAGACCTATGTTCATTCCTATATTGATTATCATATGGCTTGCAATATAAATAGTTAATCCAATACCAAACAATATTTCAAAATTGGTAGCTCCGAGCATTGCCGTGTGCAATATACGCCAAAGTATAAGCCCTAAAAGGATGAAAAGCAACACAACTCCGGCAAATCCCCACTCTTCAGCAAACGCAGCAAAGACAAAGTCTGTTTGATACTCTGGCAGAAATTGTAATCTCGATTGTGTTCCAAATCCAACACCTTTGCCAAAAATCTGTCCAGACCCAACTGCGATTGTGGATTGATAAACATTGTATCCACTACCCCGAACATCTGCTAGCGGGTAAACGAAATTCAATACTCGAGCTTTTTGATAAGGAACAAACACAAACATCCACAACAAACCAAAAGCTAAAATTCCCATACCTACTACCATAAATAAATGCTTTTTTGAAATACCAGATGCAAGCGTCATACCAAACCAGATAAAGAAGATTATCATAGCGCTACCAAAGTCGGGCTGGAGGAAAACAAGCATGAACGGCACAATTGCGTACAGTGCTGATATAAAAATATGTTTAATATTACGTATTTCTACATGACGGCGAGAGAAATATTTCGCTAATACTAATATCAATACAAGCTTCATAAGATCGGAGGGCTGAAAAGAAAATACTCCGAAATCAAACCAGCTCTTTGCTCCGTTTGAGGTATGCCCAACAAATAAAACTAAGATGAGTAATGAAGTAAAAAATAAAAAAATTATCACCAATATATCAGTCCTACGCAAGAAACGAAAATCAATAAATGAAAATAAAAAAAATATAAAAAAGGAAATTCCAATAAATATAAATTGGTGCGAAAAATATGGTGTAACAGTTGTAAAAGACTTCATTGTAACAAGCCCTGCAAACAATACTGGAATAAGGAACAACACAAGAAGCCAGTCAATTTGTAAGAACCTCGATTTCATATTTAAAATTGAAGTAAAAATGGATTAATTTGGGGGAGAATATCTTTAACTGCTGGTGTTTTTGCAAAAAGGACTGGCCAGGTAAAAATAATTGGAGATGATTGATTCTTCTCAAGTTCATCTAAATGAGTCTTGCTGACACCAATTGCATTATGATCTTCATCATACAAAATTGTGATCACATCAAATGCTGGCGCATAAAAAATAGAGTCATTTAGTATTCGAGCTTGTAATCGTGGAGCGCCAGACTCCTCGGAGTAAACAATGCGATCAATACGTAGTGGAATCTTGCTTGTTATTGATTCTTTTTTAATATAATTGTATGGGCCAGTAAACATAAATGTGGCATTTTTAGGAATATTTTTCCCAGTGTCAAAATGTGATTCAAAAATTGCATATCTTTGATTTGGTGGGATATAAGTGTGGCCCTCTCGGCGCCCTATGTACTTGCCTTCTGTATCATACACTCGGAATTCATAATTAATATCTGGAATTCCAGCATTAGTGTTCTGGTTTTCTATATATGCTACTAAATTATAATTAGATCCAGTTACAGGAAATATTCTACTCCACAAAACAATTGGGTCAGACACTTGTGCAGGGCAAAACCTCATACAAGATCCCCCACAATCAACTCCTACCTCTCCCCCATTTTGCTTACCATCAGAGCATGTTGGGGTTTTGAAGATTAATGGATAGAGAAATAATATAAGTACTCCGCATACAAAAATAAGCAGTCCAAAAGAATAATAAAATTGTCGCCTCCCCGCCCATGACATATATTTATATTGTAGCAAGAAAACACGCATTTAAAAAGCGTGTTGAAAAATTGGAGTTGAATACTTTGTTCTGGCGATAAGCTACTTCTTCTTACAGAAGCTGTACACCTTTTGGTTATTTTATTTCGCAAGCTCATAAACTATCTCAAAAGGTCTTGCTTTTGGGTCCCTACCCAAACTCACCCACGAATGAGTATCGAGAGCGCAGATAAATCAATTCTGTAACTAAAATTTGAAAGGTTAAATACTTTGTGTTAGCGGCAACCTACTTTTCCCACGAATGAGTATCATTGGTATAACGGCGCTTAACTTCTGTGTTCGGAATGAGAACAGGTGTATCCACCGCATCAAGCCACCAACACAAAAAATTCAACCTTCTATTTTCAAATTCCATAATGTAATCGGGTGAAGTTGGGATGGGACCCAACTGCAAGACCGGACTCCGATATCAGTCGGAGGAGGTGGGGTCGCGAACTTTTTCACCAGAAAAAGATTTGTGACTGACCTCACTGCCAAATCACCAGAACAAAAAATTCAACAATGAATTTTTTTGGGTAAATGAATTCTATTTAATAAAAGTAATGTAAATATAATATAATTTTATGTGTGATGTCCAAATTTCCTAATAGGAATCGAACAATTAGTACACCTCGGCTGAACACATTGCTGTGCTTACACCTGGTGCCTATCAACGTAATCATCTCTTACGTTTCTCAAACGATTCCTAATCTTGAAGCTGGCTTCCCTCTTAGATGCTTTCAGAGGTTATCCATTCCCAACATAGCTACTCAGCAGTGCCCTTGGCAGGACAGCTGACACACCAGAGGTCAGTTCACTCCGGTCCTCTCGTACTAGGAGCAAATCTTCTCAAGAATCAACGAGCACAGTAGATAGGAGACCAACCTGTCTCACGACGGTTTGAACCCAGCTCGCGTACCTTTTTAATTAGCGAACAGCTAAACCCTTCCCAGCTTCTCCACCAGGAGGATAAGGTGAGCCGACATCGAGGTG
>JADLCZ010000075.1 GCA_020846955.1 Candidatus Nomurabacteria bacterium | reverse complement strand
TCTTTGTTGATTTTTGGGAGTTTGATTGTGAGTAGGCCGTGCTTCTCTACTGCTTCGGCGTCCTCGGCCTCTACCTCATTTGGAAGAGAAATCGTTCTTGAGAATGAGCCCCAATACAATTCTTTTATAAAATAATTGTCTTCATTGATTCCTCTTGCAACTTCGCGCTTACCCTTGATGGTAATAAGGTCACGAGTGATAGTTATAGATAAATGTTCTGGTTGTACGCCTGCTATCATGCTCTGGACAACTATTTCGTGTGCCGTCTGATATACATCTACTGTAAGTTCACCTTCTTCCTCCTCTTCGGCTAGCCAATCGCCACCTTGCTTGTCTTCATCCTTGCTTGAGGATAGAGGTATTTTTGACTTCAGTCCACTATGCATGCTGTTGGAGGTTTTCTTTGGTTCATCAATAATATCGTCTTCATCCATACGCATGCCACCTGTTAGTCTTTCAAAAAATGATTTTTTCTTTAACATAAAATAAATTAACTAAAATGTATTAGACTTTTTCACCACCCATACGCTTTAATTTTTCAAAAATAAGAATATTAATAATCGCGACGACCCAAAGGAAACCAAATACCTGCAGAAAGTTTTCACCGCTTCCTTTCATTATAAAGAAATTGAAAAGACTATGCAAGGCAATTGCACTAATAATTCCTATAAGTAGATAAGTTTTCCTAGCAAACCAGCCACGATAGAATGATAAACCAAGTGCACTACCGATCATACCGCTTGCAATTGCATGCAACAGTGTAGATCCAAGGAAACGCAAATTACCAGTAAGAGCTCCAACGACTGTACCACTTGCAGACAATGGCTCAATCAAGAATAAGACATTTTCCAATGCTGCAAAGCCAAGTGCACATGCAATGAAGTACATAGGGTAGTCGATAGGCTCATCGACATCAGTATTGCGGTTGATTATAATCAAAACTGCTAAGAATTTCACTAGCTCCTCTATACTTGCCCATAATATTATCTTTAGACTCTGGTTTTCAAAAATTTCTTGAGTTAATTTCTCGAGACCAATTGCAAGAATTACTGACAATGCTCCAATAAAAAATGTAAGTATAATCAAGCCGATTGGCTCGGGATTCTTTTTGTCTTCTTCGTGTAGCCAAAACCAAAGCCAAAAGATTGCTGGTACTACACCCCCGAGAATTGCATATATTATTGTTTTTGCCCCGATTATATTTCCGGCCATGGTGTTACCATCAATAGATTTTTATTTTCGACTGGTATAATTGACCACAATTCTTCGGTAACAAATGGCATAAAAGGGTGCAAGGTTTTGATAATTATTTCCAATGTTTCAATAAGGAATTGGCTACGAGAATTTTTTTCTTCATTTGTGCCATTTGCATAAATTGGACGACTTTCCTCAAGTATTACATCTGCTAATCGTGCCCAAGTGTATTGGTATATTTTGTCGGAAGCCAAGTAGAATTTATACTCAGTGATTTCTTTTGTGATTGTATTTACAAGTTCGTTTCTCTCTTTGATCAAATCTAAATCTGTTTCTGTGAAATTTTGGAAATTCTTTTCTAGTTTGGTTGTGTCTGTGTAGGTGAGAATAAATCGCGTAATATTCCACAATTTATTTGCAAAGTGTTTGTAGGCCTTGATCTTGTCCTCCGACATTTTGCTATCATTACCTGGCCCTGTACCTATCACAAGCGACATACGTACGGCATCTGCACCATACTTCTCGGCTACATCGAGTGGGTCAATAATATTGCCGAGCGATTTGCTCATCTTGCGACCCTTTGCATCACGAACAAGCCCATGCAAATAAACTGTTTCGAAGGGAATTTCACCGAGTAAATATTGAGACATCAGTATCATACGAGCAACCCAAAAGAAAATAATATCATAACCAGTTTCCAATACAGTTGTTGGATGATATTTCTTAAGATCAGGGGAGTCCATGTCAGGCCAACCGAGTGTCGAGAATGTCCAAAGCCCTGAAGAGAACCAAGTATCGAGAGTATCTTCATCTTGAATCCAACCGTCTCCCTCTGGTGCATCAATGTCGCAATAAATTTCATCATTACGATACCACACAGGAATTCGGTGACCATACCAGATCTGACGCGAGATGCACCAGTCACGCAGGTTTTCTACCCAATTGTAATACACCTTCTCAAAACGATCTGGAAGTATGTCGATTGAACCGTCTTTGATTGGCTCTAACATTAGCTCTTTCAAGGTTTTGTTGCCACGAGTTATAATTGGCTTATTTACATTTATAAACCATTGTAATTTTGGTAATGGCTCGATAATACCACCGCTACGTTCTGCTGTAGGTATATTCTGCGTAACTTCTTCTTCGTTTTCTAGTAGATTATTTTCTTTGAGCCATTCTACAACATTAACTCTCGCTTCAGTTGTTTTCTTGCCCAAAATACTTTCATTACCTACCATCATTTTGGCAAACTCATTGATAACTTGCTTGGTTGGCAAATTGTGGCGGACAGCTATTTCGGCATCTATCTGACTGTGCGCTGGGGTCACTCCGAGAGCTCCTGTACCAAAATCCTTTTCTACATGATCGTCTGCAACAATCTTAATCTCCAATTTCTGTCCACAGAAATTATCTACCACATAGGTCTTGCCTATGTATTGTGTGTATCTATCATCATTGGGATTTACTGCAACTGCTGTATCGCCAAGCTTTGTCTCTGGGCGAGTTGTTGAGATTGAAATAGGGAAGTCTGCAGAATATTTAAAGGTGTACAACTTAGCTTTGCGTTCCTCGTTGACTACTTCATCATCGGAAATAACTGTTTGGCCTTTTGGATCCCAATTTACAATACGGTGTCCACGGTATATAAGGTCATCGTCATACATTTTCTTGAATGCAGTACGGACCGCTAGATTCCTTTTTTCATCTAATGTAAATGCTTCGCGGGACCAGTCGACAGAGACACCCATCTTTTTCATTTGATTTACTATTGTGTCGTGTGATTCTTGGGCGAAAGTATTTACCCGATTGAGGAACTCATCACGACCTAGATCATTTTTCCTTATACCTTCTTTTTCCAAAATCTTCTCAACTTTACTTTGGGTGGCAATACTTGCGTGATCTGTACCTGGGAGCCAAAGTGTAGGTCGGCCTTGCATACGAGCAAAACGGACCATAATGTCCTCGATAACAAGCATACTTGCATGGCCTATATGTAGAGTTCCTGTAACATTTGGGGGTGGGAGAACGATGGAGAATGGAGTAGCATCATTTTGGGCTATCCCTTTTTCAATACAAATGTCTGGGTTAAAAAATCCGCTCTCTTCCCAGAGTTTGTAAATACGATCCTCGGTATCATTCGGGTTGTAAGGTTTTAACAGTTTGGGATCAATATTCAAATCGTCATTATTCATATACAAAATATAGCATTTTTGTATACATTTTCCAAAATTAAAGCCTCAGGCTACCATTCGCTTTCAATTCTGTTTTTGTATTTATAATATCTTTGTGGAAATATCCGGCTATCGCTATCATGAGTGCATTGTCACCTGTGATTTCACGGACTGGGTAGTAAATTTCATAACCCTCCGTTTGGCCTACACGAGCGAGCTCACTTTGCAGATATTTGTTGGCAGCAACTCCACCTCCGAGTAATAGGTGAGTGCTACCAAATTCTTGCATTGCATTTACAATTTTCTTTATGATGACTTCTATGCTTGCATCTTCGAATTCTCTTGCAATTGCAATTTTGTCTTCATCACTTTTAATTGGATTGTCGCGAATATGATAGAGCACTGCAGTTTTGAGCCCTGAGAAAGAGAAATTGTAATCTTTGGAGTGTAGCATTGGGCGAGGGAAGATAACAGGTTTTAGGTTCTGGGTTCTAGGTTCTAGTGATTGGGTTCGGGAAATTTTTGCCAATTTCGAAATAGCAGGTCCTCCTGGATAGGGCAAGTCCATCATACGCGCAACTTTATCAAAGGCTTCGCCAACTGCATCGTCGAGTGTAGTACCGATGATTTCGTAATCACCTAAATTATTTATTTTAATTATTTGTGTGTGTCCACCTGAGACCAAAAGTGAAATCGCATTAGTTGGAAAATCTCTCAAAATAATTTCTTTACCAATTGCAAATTCAGGTAACAAGCTTGACAGTAGGTGACCCTCCATATGATTGACTGGGATTATTGGTACCCCTAACTTTTCTGCTAGTTCCTTGGCAAATGTAATTCCAGTCCAAAGGCATGGCTCAAGACCTGGACCAACAGTTAGAGCGATAGTATCAATTTTAATATTATTAGTCTCTTTTACAATATAGTCATAGACAATAGGTAGATTCTTTATATGCTCTTGTTTCGCCATCGCAGGAAATACACCACCGTATTGTATACCAAGTTCAGTTTGTGAGGAGACAGCATTCGCAAGGATTTTGCATGAAATTTGGCCATTTTGCTCGGTGAATTCAACTACCGAGAGTGCTGTATCATCGCAACTTGTTTCTATACCAAGTATTATCATAATACTTTGTACTATAGCAAAAAAAATGATTTTCTTGTAGTATACGAATATGGTAAAGATAACAATATTTGGACTCGCCGGTACAGGCAAAACAACAGCTGGCAAGATGCTTGCAGAGAAACTTGGGTATAATTATATTTCTACTGGCAACATTTTCCGCGGGTATGCCAAAGAACTCGGCATGGATTTGAATGAATTTGAAGAATTGGCAAACAAGACTGATGAATATGATAGGAGATTGGATACCGAAACTGCAATTTATGGTAAAAAGAATAATGGATTTGTATTTGAAAGTAGACTTGCGTGGCATTTCATTCCAGATTCATTTAAGGTTGCGCTTGTTTGTCCATTTGAAGAGCGTGTAAGTCGTGTGGCACACAGGGAAGGCAAGCCTTTTGATAAAGTTTTTGAAGAAACTCTTCACCGTGAAGAGATGATAAAAAATAGATATAAAGAATATTACAATATAGAAAATTTCGATGATTTAAAAAATTTTGATTTTGTAGTAGATACTGGAACCAATAATGCAGAGAAAGTTGTGGAGATAATTCTCGAGGAATTAAAGAAGCGAAGTTTGATATAAATTTTGAGAGGCATAATAATTTGTTTCCGTAGAAAGCAAATTTTCCAGCTCCGGACTCATCTATTGAACCTTTCAGGTGCATAAATTTATGTGGTCACAAGTTACTAAATATAATCCTTCGCTCCACTCGAATTCTATGTAAGTACTTGCCGACCCCAGCTCGGCTATTTGCGTACTCGTAAATTATGCCTGCGCTTTCACCGCGTAGCAAAAAATCCCAAGCAGTTGGGATTTTTTGTCGCGGTGACCCCACAGAGAATCGAACTCTGATTGACGGATTGAAAACCCGGTGTCCTAACCGTTAGACGATGGGGCCAGTTAAGATTTGAATAGTATAACATCTTTTGAATTTT
>JADLCZ010000074.1 GCA_020846955.1 Candidatus Nomurabacteria bacterium | reverse complement strand
TGGCCTGCTAGCATCGATGATTCTGTAGCGCGAAGTGACTGGGGCTGGAAGCACGAATTTGATTTAGGAAAAATGGCTGAAGTAATGTTGGTAAATTTAAAAGCTAAACTGGGTTTATAAAATTATCGTAAATTTATAAAATTTTACTTCGCATATCTTTTATTCGGGTACTAAAATTTTTTGCTAAAAATTTTCTCGGTTCTCGTCTCGACAGCCTCGAAAGCCCCTCTAAAAGATACGCGTGCGACATTTTATAAATTTAAATATACTTGTCCCGTAGTAAATTTTTGGTAAGATAAGATTAATGCCAAAAAAGAACCTAGGGTATGTGGTTGATTAAAAATAATAATTATAAATTTAAAATTTTACTTCGGGATGTATACAAAAAAAATTACAGATCAAATAGAAGGGGATTTGAAAGCTATTGCAGACAATGGCAAGTACAAGACTGAGCGCTTGATAGAAGGTGCGCAAGGCACACATGTAATTGTCGACGGCAAAGAGATGATTATGTTCGCATCCAACAATTACTTAGGCCTTGCCAATCACCCTGAACTTATCAAAGCATCGGTTGAAGGTATGAGTAAATTCGGCTTCGGCACAGCCTCTGTAAGATTCCTCTCTGGCACACAAACTATACACCGAGATTTGGAAAAAAAAATTGCCAAATTTATCGGTACAGAAGATGTGATTTTGTATTCTACCAACTTCATGTCCAATCTAGGACTTTTCGCAACTCTCGTAAATGAGCCTTTTGGAAGTACAGAGCCGTGGAAAGATGTCATTTATAGTGATGCCAACAATCACGCATCTATCATCGATGCATTCAAGCTCTGTAAAAAAGAAAATTTGGATAAAAGAATTTACAAAGGCGGAGATACAGCAATGCTCGCGCAATTTTTAGAAGAAGATAAAAATAAAAATTATAGAAATAAAATAATCGTGACTGACGGCATCTTTAGTATGGAGGGCACAATGGCGGATCTGCCAAAACTTATTGAGCTCGCAGAAAAATATGAAGCATTACTTTTTGTCGACGATGCACACGGCATCGGCGTGATGGGAGAGAATGGTAAGGGAACTGCAGAAGCGCAAGAAGTGTTTGGTAAAATTGATATCATCTCGGGCACGCTTGGCAAAGCCCTCGGCGGTGCAATCGGCGGATACATTGGTGGTAAAAAATCGCTGGTTGATTTACTACGACAGAAATCCCGCACCTACTTATTCTCCAACGCTGTGCCGGCATCGATTGTAAACGCTGGAATTGCCTCACTTGATATGCTCGAAGCTGATAATAGCTTCACAAAAAAAGTAAAAGAGAACGCTTCATACTTCCGAACAAAACTAGAGGAAAATAATTGGCCAACACTACCAGGTAGTCATGCTATAGTACCACTAATGATTGGTGATGCAATGAAAGCAAGCGACTTGAGTAAAAAACTTTTTGAAAATGGCATTTATGCAACATCTCTTTCATTCCCAGTGGTCCCAGAAGGTGAGGCAAGAATCCGATTCCAACTCTCCGCACTTCACACAAAAGAAGACATAGATAAAACTATAGAAATAATTAAAAAAGTTTGGTAATAAAAAATTAAACTTTATTATCCATCAACCACTATTCTCAGGTTTTGTAATTATATAATTAGTTTTCAGGTTCTGATGTCGATCATCGTAGTTATTTTTTTCTATTATTAGATTTTTTTCCTTACAGTATTCTTCTATATATCTAAACCCATACATTTCTGATACATACAACTTTCCTCCGGGGTTTAATTTAGAAATACATGCCTTGAATGTGAGTTCAAATATTTCCGGCTTCTCGTAGTCAAAAGAGTAAAGTAATTCACCACAAGTATCAATAATCTTATCAAACTCAGGCTTGTCATCTTCCATTTCTAAAATACTACGCCACTTCCTGTCACATGGGTCTATTTTTTCTTTTAGGGCTTTACCTAGATAGTCTACTGATTCTGGAGAGAGCTGTGTTTTCCCATTCTTTATTAGTTTTAAAAAATAACGTTTTCGTCTCTGTGCCCGTGACACTTCTAGTGTAGTTCCACATACAGTAACATCTTTTCCAAATTTATATCTTAGCTCATCATTTAAAAAACCAACATCTGAACCAGTTATAAGAATATTCACGGGCTTATTGTCATTTTTACTTTTTTTTTCATCAATCTTATTCTTAATTTCGTTAAAAAAATTTACGCCATGCATTCTTTCGGCGTTTTCTTTAAAAAGCCTTGATTCCTTTTGGTCTACAAGTGTGTATCGTGTCATTGCTTCATAAATACCACCATATCTTTGACTAGGGTCTGAATCAAAAACTTCTTCTGAGTGAGATAGGCCACTGAAAGTTGTTTGAGTTCTAATATCTCGAGCATCATTTTCTGCATAATGATTCCATGTTTTTTCTAAGTATTCCATCATCTTTGGATCTTTAATGAAAGCACTGGGTGGCTTTTCAATTCCACCGCTTGTAATAAAAGAGTCAGGCTTTTGTGGATTAATATTCTTTAAAAAATCACTGTCTTTGGGCATGTAGCAATAATAACAAATATAGAGCAAAAAAGCATTTAAAGCTTCCTCACTTGACAAAACTATACCAAAGTATATACTTGGGTATATTATGAATACAACAATGCTTATAAAAACAAATAAGGAGCTAAAGGTAAAAGCGCAAAAGCTTGCAAAGGAAATGGGCTTGCCTTTGGGCACTCTGGTAAATAATTATTTAAAAACTTTTGTGATTGAACGACAAGCGGTATTTACCGCACCAATGCCAAACAAGAAGACAATCAAAATTATCGAGCAAGCTCGCAAGGATATTAAAGCTGGCAAAAATCTATCTGGGCCTTTTAATACAGTAAAAGAAGCTATCGCTTTTCTAAACAAGTAATGAGAATAGATTTTCATAAAAAATTTGTAAAACAATTTTACAAACAGCCTAAAAAAATACAGGAGAAATTTTATACTCGATTGGAAATTTTTAGTAGAGACCAATTTGATCCAATACTTAACAACCACCGAGTCCACCACCCGTATGATGGATTTCGCAGTATAAATATCACAGGGGATTTGCGTGCTTTATATGACACAAGTGGAAATACAATAATTTTTATCCATATAGGCACACATAGCGAACTATATAATTAAAAAAATATTCTTCAATAAATGACGATCGTCAAATTATGAAGAGGATTTTTATTCTACTGTTACACTCTTTGCAAGGTTGCGGGGTTTGTCTACGTCGGCACCGCGGGGAATTGCGGTATGGTAGGCGAGAAGCTGGAGTGGGAGGACAGAGAGTATCGGCATCCATTCGTCGGGGACATTTGGGATTTCGATAATGTGGTCAAAAATGTTTTTCATATCTTCAGCATTGCCTTCACGAACAAGTCCGATAGTAAGTGCACCACGCGCTTTTACTTCTTGAACATTGGAAATTACTTTTTCTATCAGGCTCTCATTGGTGGCAATTGTAATCACAGGGAAATCTTTCTCAACAAGAGCGATCGGTCCATGCTTCATTTCAGCAGCAGGGTAGCCCTCGGCATGAATGTAGGAAATTTCTTTGAGCTTTAGTGCGCCTTCAAGTGCTACAGGAAATAATATTCCACGGCCAAGGAAAAGTGCATTTTCTTTATTTTTCAAAATTTCTGCAATTTCTTTTATCTTTTTTTCTTCTTTCAATACTTTGTCCACAGAGTCACCAATATTTTCCAAAGAGTCTACGAGTTTATTATATTCTTCCTCGCTCAATGTCTCACGCTTTTTTGCAAGCAAGAGTGCAAGGAGTGATAGTATAACAACTTGCCCAGTAAAGGCCTTGGTACTTGCGACTCCAATCTCGGGGCCCACATGTATGTATGAACCAGCATCGGTCATACGCGCGATCGATGAGCCAACAACATTACAAATACCATATGTTACTGCGCCAAACTCTTTTGCCAATTGTAGTGCTGCCAATGTATCGGCAGTTTCACCAGATTGTGATATTGCAATTACAATATCGTGTTTATTGAGAATTGGTTTCCTATAGCGGAATTCCGATGCGTACTCTACCTCTACCGGCATACGAGCAAGAGATTCGATCAAGTATTCGCCTACCAATCCTGATATCCAAGATGTTCCACAAGCCACAATTATTATTCGGCGTGCAATGTTCATTGCTTCGGAAATTTCCTCAAGCCCTCGTAAGTGAACAGAGCGGTCGGGTAGTATGTGTCCACGAAGTGCATCGGCAATAGAATGCGACTGTTCAAAAATTTCTTTTTGCATGTAGTGATCGTAGCCATTCTTCTCCAATGCTTCGGCCTCCATTGTTAGCTTCTCTATAAAAGGAGTATGGGGCACACCTGCGATACTGGAAATATTATATTCACCATTTCTTTTTACAATTGCAATTTGATTGTCTTCGAGATATACAACACTCTTTGTATATTCAACAATAGGAGATGCGTCACTTGCTATGAAAAATTCTTCTTCACCAATACCGAGCACCAGTGGACTTCCACGGCGGGCAACTATAAGAGTATCGGTATCTTTCTCATCCATTACAATAATTGCATATGCGCCTATCACTTGAGTCAATGCTTCACGGACAGCTTCAAGAAGTGACAAATTATCTTTTTCTTTCACGGCTTCGATTAAATGTATCAGGACTTCGGTATCTGTATCTGATTTAAAAGTATGGCCTTCCTTCATCAATGCTTGTTTAAGTACAATATAATTCTCGATAATTCCATTATGAATTACAGCCAATTTTCCTGATTGAGATAAATGTGGATGAGCATTCTTGTCATCGGGAGCACCGTGTGTAGCCCATCTTGTATGTCCTATACCAATAGTGCCTTTTGTATCAGAAACTTCCGCCAATTTCAAAAGCTCAGCAACCTTGCCTTTCTTTTTAAAAACTTTCATATTATTTTCCACAAGTGCCACACCCGCAGAATCATACCCTCTGTATTCGAGCATTTGTAAGCCTTTTATAATAACAGGGAAGGCTTGGCGCTTCCCGATATATCCAATTATTCCACACATATGGCCATTATACCTTTATTTACCTTTTTTCAAAAATCTTTCTTGGCATATCTTTGTAGAGGGTACACAAATTTTTTGGTAAAAATTTGCTCAGTTCTCCGACCGTCGTCGTCCGAAGCCCCTCTAAAAGATACGCCTGCGACAATTTTTGAAAAATGTTATAATGGCTAAATCATGCAAGACATATTTAAAAATGCTATCGCTCAATACGATACAAAAAATGTTTTTGGTTCTGTAGAATTATTTGCTAAACAATGTCGCTCTACATGGGAAAATGTAAGTGAAAAGAAAGAAGGAAAAAAAGTTCGTAATATCTTAGTAGCTGGTATGGGAGGATCGGCTCTCGGTGCATATATACTACAATCATTAAATATTTTTACTGTGCCGATTACTATGAGCCATGATTATAATATACCAGCATGGGTTGATGAAAACACACTAGTGCTTGCAATCAGTTATTCTGGCGGTACAGAAGAGACCCTCTCTGCTACACATCTTGCGCTTGAGAAAAAAGCGCAAATGGTTTGTATAACAGTCGGAGGGGAATTAGAGAAAATTGCTACCGAGAATAATCTAGATTTAAGAAAAATAAATACCGAATACAATCCCTGCAATCAGCCACGATTCGGTGTAGGATTCATGATGATGCATATTATAAAAGTCGCAACAGATTACAGAGTATGTAATTTAAATAGTGATGAAGTTGCAAAAGCTTTAATGGAACTTGAAGCTTGGCAAAATAATTTCAAACAAAATAATTTAATTGATGAGATATATACTGAAGCACAAACTCTCAGAGATGTAATGCAAGTGCTTGTGTATAGCGAACACCTCACCAACCTCGGCCGATTCACTCGCAACCAAATCCACGAGACAGCCAAGACATTGGCTCTCGCACACGAGATCCCTGAACTCAATCACCACTTGATGGAAGGATTGGAATTTCCAAATACCAATAAAGAAAAAGTTTATTTTATGTTTTTCGAATCCAATTTGTATAGTGAGAAAATCAACAAAAGAATTGCCGTAACAAAAGATGTACTTGCAAAACAGGGGATAAAATACACAACTGTAGAAATGGAAGGGAGGAGTAAGCTTGCCCAGATACTAATAGGTATGCAAAGAGCAATGTATCTAGCCTACACCCTAGGCATAATCCATCAGAAAGACCCAAGCGATATCAAATGGGTCAACTACTTCAAAGAGCAGTTAGCCAAATAAATCAAACCTTCCCTTTAAAAACCCATCCTGGCACGGTGGGGTTTTCTTTGTCTATTTATAAAAAAGCTTATATATGGTATAAAGAAATTATTAATAGTTTAATTGCTAGCCCTCAGACAGTTAGAGTTGCAAGCTTAATTAAAGCTTCAAAACTAGAGTCTGGAGGTTAGTCCCCCGCTAGGCAAGACCTAGCGTGAAATAAAAATATGAAAACAAAAGAATTCGAAGTAGAGATCGGCGGTAAGAAAATTACTGCTATGTTTACAGACTTGGCTGATCAAGCCAATGGATCGGTAATATTAAAAAGTGGTGGCACAGTAGTTATGGCTACAGCTGTGATTAGTCGTGATGGCAAATCCAATCCGGGATTCTTCAATCTGACAGTCGAATATTTAGAGAAGTTCTACGCCGCTGGCAAAATATTGGGTAGCCAATATATGCGCCGAGAGGGCCGACCAAGCGACCAAGCGATACTCGCTGCACGTGTGATCGACCGTACTATTCGTCCATTATTCGACCACCGAATCAAAAATGCAGTGCAAGTAATCATCACAGTGATTGCAGTTGGTGATACAGACCCGAAAATGCTTGGAGTCAATGCTGCCTCTGTGGCACTTCATGTGTCCGACATTCCATGGGCTGGGCCTGTTGGAGGAGTACATATTAGTACCACAAAAGAGAATAGTGTTCTCGCTGTGAACAATTATATTCCCGCAAATGAAGAGCCAGTGTACGCACTTGATCTAATGGTTTGTGGAAAAGACAATACTATAAATATGATCGAATCAATGGCATTCGAACTCGACGAAGCAACAATGGGAAGTGCCTTTGATCTTGCAATGGCTGAGATTACTAAATGGGAAACTTTCCAGAAAATGTTGCGCACAGAAATCGGTAAAGAGAAATTAGTTTTCTATACTGCCGAAACTACAGAAGAAATTATCAAACTTTTCAATGGATTGATTGTACCAATGCTCGACAAAGGTCTGTTTAGCAAAACAGAAAGCAAGAAGACTATAAATGAAGCCGAGCATGAATGGAAAAAGTTTGTTGAGGAGAAATATGCCGATGATGAGGCAATGAAATTCATCGCCGAAGATTATATCGAAACATATATCGACAAAGCCCTGCACGACAAAGCACTAGCAAATGACATGCGCCCAGATATGCGAGGACTCGACGAAGTTCGCGCTCTTTCAGGAGTAGCAGGTGGTATATCAGATGTGTTACACGGCTCTGGAATATTCTATCGTGGCGAGACACATGTAATGAGTGTACTCACACTCGGGGGTCCCGAGAGTATGCACTCTATCGATGGCATCGAGAATGTTTACAAAAAGAGATTTATGCATCACTACAATTTCCCTCCATACTCTGCTGGTGAAACAGGACGAGTCGGCGGAATTAATCGTCGCGAAATGGGTCATGGCTTCCTCGCTGAGAAAGCAATGATTGCAGTCTTACCGAGCAAAGTTGATTTCCCATACACTATCCGTGTAGTTTCTGAATCAACAGCAAGTAATGGATCTACATCACAAGCAAGTATTTGTGCAATGACAATTGCGCTTATGGATGGAGGCGTGCCTATCAAAAGTCCTGTAGCTGGAATTTCTATAGGAGCAATGATTGATAAAAATGATAATACAAAGTACAAATTGATTACCGACATACAAGGACCCGAGGATCACTATGGTGATATGGATTTCAAAGTTGCAGGAACAACAAATGGTATCACTGCAATCCAACTTGATATCAAGGTTGATGGCGTACCTGTGCCTGTACTCAAAGATGCTTTGGGTAAAGCAAAAAATGCACGATTGCAAATATTGGAAGCAATCAAAAATGTAATTGCAGAACCTCGAGCAAATATTTCTCCACGTGCTCCAAAGATTAGGACAATCAAAATCAAGAAAGATCAGATCGGTATGGTCATCGGCCCTGGAGGCAAGAATATTAATCTAATTCGCGAAGCCACAGGTACAGAAATCACAATCGAAGAAGACGGTACAGTATTTATTACAGGCCGAGATGGTGGAGCTGATCGTGCATATGCAATGATTGCTGAAATGACATATGAATACAAGCCCGGCGATATGTTCAAGGGTGAGGTTATCAAGATTGTAGACTTCGGCGCATTTGTAAAGATCAACAACAGCAATACCGAGGGACTTGTCCACGTTTCCGAGATGGCCCCATTCCGTGTTGAGAAGATTTCTGATATCCTTAAGGAAGGGGAGATAGTCCCAATCAAAGTTTTGAAAGTTGATGAAAAGGGCAAGATCAGTCTATCAATAAAAGAGGCTGATAAAGATTTCTTTAATGGACGAACAAAATAATCTAAATCTAAATAAAAAGTCGGAAGCAATACATACATATGCAGGTGATATGGCGTCTATGGTGCGCGACAACGAGGCCTCGGTAATCAAGATTGCAATGGCTGAGCAGAGGCGCAGGGAAGCTGAAGTACAAAAAGATAATTCAAGGAAACAGAAAAATTATGCATTAATGTTTGCTATCTTTTCTATTATCTTGATCTTTGGTGCAATTTATATTTATAAATATCTAAATCAGAAAGGCAAAATCGAAGCAACTCATACCGAAATAGTAACAGAAATTCCAACTCTGATTCCCGATGATATACAAACCTTAATTCCATCCAACACAATAGCAGGCAGGGAAGACTTGGTGAGGGTAATCGCAAAAGCACGAGAGGATAAAAAGGCAGGATTAATCGAATCAATATTTCTAACAAGTGGTGGGAAGCAAACTTTGTCTTCAACAGAATTCCTAGATCTTGTTGGAAGTAGTATCCCAAATGCATTTGAGAGATCTTTATCCCCTGATTTCATGATTGGCTTATACCGACCAGTTGATGGTACAAAAATTGGAACATTCTTTATTTTCAAATCTTCATCCTACGATCAAGCGGTAGCAGGATCGTACGCTTGGGAGAAGACATTGTTGGATGAATTCTCTACAATCTTTGGTGTTGATATAAGTGGAGAAAACAAAATTCTGTTACAAAAATCATTTGAGGACACAATTATCTACAACACAGATGCCCGGGTATTGTATGGTACGAACAATGAACCATTATTTTACTCATTGTTCTTAAACCAAAATCTCTATATGCTGACAGATAGCAAAGATGTAATAGTGGAGGCGATCAAAAGGCTACGTACCCAAAATGCCAAACCCTTGTAGATTGCACTTTGATTAAAAATTATATATTATTGACCTATGACAAAATACATAAACAAATTAAATGAAGAGAAGAAAAATCTAGAAGTTGAGCTATCATCAATCGCCAAATATGATGATGTTACCAACACTTGGTATGCAGTGCCCGAGAGCCAAACTGCTCCTGAAGCCGACGAGAATGATATGGCAAGTCGATCCGAGGATTTCGAGGAACGCAGTGCAATAGTAGACACACTTGGCAGAAGATTGAAAGATATCAAAGACGCTATGCAAAGAATCGAGGAGAAAAAGTTTGGTAAATGTGAAACATGTGGCGACAAAATAGAAGAAGAGAGGTTGGAAGTAAATCCAAGCGCCCGCAAATGTATGATTTGTATGAATTTAGTATAACCACTAAAAAATCCCAAAAAATAGTCCTTAAGAAATGACTTGCGCAGGAGCTTAGAAAATAAAGTATGTACTCAGACTATTATTTTCTTGAGCGGCGAGCAGAGCAATTTTTCACAAGAAAAATATGTCGTGCATTTTGAGAGGAGCTATTTTTAGGGATTTTTTTTATTTTGTTTGGTATAATATTTCTATGTCATTTTCGAGAGTCTATGCGGCGCAAGCCCACATGCTAAAAGGAAAGATTGTAACAGTAGAAGTTGATATCACTCCCAACACTCTACACGCTTTTACAATGGTGGGCCTCCCAGATAAAGCTGTTGATGAAGCAAAGGATAGAATGAGTAGCGCACTAAAGAATTCCGGCTACGAATCTCCAAAAACTCAAAATCAAAAAGTAGTCATCTCGCTCTCGCCAGCAGATCTCAAAAAGGAGGGCGCCTATTTCGACCTCGGTATTGCTCTCTCATACTTACTCTCTGCGAATCAAATATATTTCGACCCCGAAGGCAGAATATTTTTAGGGGAATTATCACTCAATGGGGAACTCCGTCCAATAAAAGGTGCTCTGCCACTAACCCAGGAAGCCAAAAGGCTCGGGTACAAAGAAATTTTCCTACCATATGACAATGCCGAGGAGGCAGGATTGGTGGATGGTATAGATGTCTATGGGGCAAAGACTTTGACCGAAGTGATCAATCATATTTATAAAATTAGGTATGACAAAAAAGGTAAGCCTCTCGAGAATGAGAGGCCCAAGTTAACAAAATTTCCTCCTACAACTATAGAGAAGGTAATCGCTGAATACAAAACTGATTTCCAAGATGTAAAAGGCCAAGAGAATGCCAAAAGGGGATTGGAGATTGCTGCTGCAGGCGGACACAATATTGCACTCTCGGGTCCTCCTGGTACTGGCAAGACTATGCTTGCGCGCGCCTTCTCACATATCTTACCTGATCTCGACAAAGATGATATTTTGGAAATTACAGGTATACATTCAATAGTAGGAATGCTTGATGGCAAATTAATTGTCGAGCCACCATTTCGCGCTCCACATCATACAGCAAGCTATGTATCAATGATTGGTGGTGGCGCCAATGTTAAGCCTGGCGAAGTAACACTAGCTCATAAAGGTGTTTTGTTTCTAGATGAATTTCCAGAATTTGAAAAAAGGGTTTTGGAATCTCTACGTCAGCCACTAGAGGACAACATAGTCTCGATTTCCCGTGCCAAAGGCTCGGCAATATTTCCATCCAATTTTATTCTTATTGCTGCGATGAATCCGTGCCCCTGCGGACACAAAGGCAATAAACAAAAAGCTTGTATTTGTAAGCCAACTGATCTAGATAGATACAATCGCAAACTCTCAGGACCAATTATGGATCGTATAGATATGTGGGTCACAGTCAGCAATGTCGGCTACGACGAACTCTCGGGTAAGGATCTAAACAGCACACCAACAATCACCATAAAAGAACGCATAAAAAATGCACGAAATATTCAAGAAAAAAGATTCAAGAAAGCCACACGGAAAATCAAAACAAATAGTGAGATGAATTCCAAAGATTTAAATACTTTCGCGCCTCTGAGTGATGATGTCAAAAATATTCTCAACCAAAGCGCCGAGCACCTACAACTCTCTGCTCGTGCCTACCACCGCACAATCAAACTCGCACGCACGATTGCAGACCTAGAAGGAAGTGAAAATATTTCCTCAGCTCACATATTAGAAGCCCTTCAATACAGACCAAAAATCAACCAATAAGAAACAAACCACTTTTAGACGGCCGTCCAAAAGTGGTTTGTTTAAATTTCTTTTTCTAATCTTTTGGCTTCGGACCATGCGAGCTCATAAATCTTTTTCATTGCGTCGGCTATTTCGGCACTTTCGATTATTATTCCAAGCTTTTCGCGCCAGCTGGCAATCATAACTTTGTTGTCATAAATATTTATCTCTGGAGAGAAGTAGAATTTGTCAGCGGGCACAAATGCCATTTCGCGGGCTTCCTCTTTGTCCTGAGCTTTGCGCTCCATTCCAATTGGTGTCTTTGGAGTAATTGCGCGGATGGAAATTCCAGCACTTGCACGACGCTTGTAATACTTTGGGAAATAATTCGGTAATGCTTGATGCATATCATCAACTGTCGCATAGGCGCGGATCGGCTCGTGGCTGGTAAGAGTATCTTCATATACTTCAACTAGTCCGTCAGTCCCTTCATAGAATCGAACAGAGGGGCGATCGACAACATTGTGAATGGATTTAAGTTCTGGAATTAATGTTTCGGTCTTCTTTAGTGATTCATGTTTCTTTTTTATATCCTCGGTTATGAATTTACTTA
>JADLCZ010000073.1 GCA_020846955.1 Candidatus Nomurabacteria bacterium | reverse complement strand
TCACTGCAGTCATCCACCCAGGCGGATCCAAGAACGACCAAGCATCAATAGATAAATGCAACGACCTCAAAATGGCAATGGTCACCACTGGTTACAGACATTTTAAACATTAAAATTTTTAAAACGGTCCGAACTTTTATAGTTCGGACCGTTTTGCTATAATAGCCCTATGAAAACAAAGAAAAAATCTGTTCGACTACCCTCTCATATTACACCTGTGCGATACAATCTAACTCTCAAGCCAGATTTGGAGAATTTTACTTTCTGGGGCAAGGAAATTATTGATTTAGTTATTGATAAAGATATAAAGGAAATCACTTTGCACTCAAAGGATATTGATGTGGAGACAGCACAAATTTTGTTAGGCAAGACCTCACAATTTGCTACAAAAATTTACTACGATACCAAAGCCGAGACTGCTACTTTTACCTTCAAAAATAAAATCCCTAAAGGCAAAACCAAACTCACTCTTGTCTTCAATGGGATTATCAATGAGACTCTTCGTGGATTCTACAAGAGCAAATACGAGATAGATGGCGTGACCAAACATTTGGCAACTACACAATTCGAGGCAACTGATGCCAGGCGTGCATTCCCATGCTTCGACGAGCCAGCACAGAAAGCAATTTTCGATGTATCGCTTATCATTCCAGGTACTCATACTGCAATATCCAACACACTACCAACAAGCATAAAGGAGCACGAAGCTGGATACAAAATAATTTCCTTCGCACCGACACCCAAAATGTCGACATATTTACTCGCATTTATTATTGGAGATTTTGAATACATAGAAAGATATACAAATACACCGAAGAAGGAGAAACTTGCTTCTAAAAATCGCTTATCCCTCTCCGCTTCGCTCCGGCGCGCCCACACCTACGATTTTGATAAGCAAGTTTCTCCTTCTTCGGGAACCCTTGTCCGAGTTTATACAACATCTGGTAAAAAGCACCAAGCGAAATTTGCCCTCGATGTGGCAATTCGATGTCTTGAATTTTATAATAAATATTTCGATATTCCGTATCCACTTCCGACTCTTGACCTAATTGCCATTCCCGATTTCGAATCTGCTGCGATGGAGAATTGGGGTGCAATTACTTTCCGCGAAACTGCGTTGCTTGTAGATGAGGATAATTCTTCACTTGCAACCAAGCAATGGGTGGCAATTGTTATTGCACACGAGATTGCTCACCAATGGTTCGGCAATTTAGTTACTATGAAATGGTGGACAGATTTGTGGCTCAACGAAGGCTTTGCCTCTTATATGGAGAATTTGTGTACTGATCACCTGTTCCCCGAATGGCATGTATGGGATCTATATTTGGCAGACAGATATGCCGTAGCATTGAAGCTCGACGCACTTGCCAATTCTCACCCAGTTGAAGTCACAGTTCATCACCCAGATGAAATTAGTGAGATATTCGACATGGTCTCTTATGCCAAAGGCTCAGCTGTAATACGCATGCTTGCAGAATATCTTGGGCACGACACATTTCGAGATGGCTTGCGACACTACCTCAAGAAGCATAGTTACAAAAATACAGAGACAGTTCAGCTCTGGGAATCATTTGAGAAAGTGAGCAAAAAAAGTGTGGTGAAAATGATGAATACTTGGACCAAGCAAACTGGCTATCCATTATTGAGTTTGAAAGTTAAAAGTGGCAAATATCAAGTAGAACAAGAAAGATTCTTCTCGAGCCGTATTTCCCGACAAAATGCCAAGAGCAAACAATTATGGCACGCACCTTTTGCATACGAAACAAATAAAGAAGTTTTGAAAATGCTACTCGGCAAAAAATCTGCCCCGCTTATTGGCAAATCTATTGGCAAATTAAATTTTGAAGAAAGATCTTTTGTCCGCACACGATATGACAAAGAAACGATTATAAAGCTGAAACAAGAAGTTCTCGATGGCAAACTTTCGGTCAAAGATCGCCTTGGATTAATCCGCGACATGTTTGCTCTTGCTGAAGGTGGGTATATCGATACCGTTGTTGCACTTGATTTCTCATTAGCTTATAAACACGAGACTGAATACATCGTCTGGGCAGAGCTTGCAGTTGGAATTGGCAAAGTATATATGCTCTTCGGTGATGAAGCATACAAGCAATATGCACTCTCACTTTTCTCCCCCATTGCCGAACGTATGACCTGGGATCATATCAAAGGTGAGCCTCATTCACATACATTCCTTCGAAGCCTCGCAATATCAGGCGCTGGTAGCTATGGTGATATCAAAATTATCAAACATGCACAAAAATTATTTAAAGATAGGATCAAGAATCCAATCCGTGCAGATATCAGGAGTACTGTATATGCAATTGTTGCCCAAAATGGCACAAATAAAGAATGGAATTTGTTCAAGAATTTATATTTGAAAGAGAAAATGCATGAAGAGCAAGAGCGCTATGGCCGAACATTAGCGCAATTCCGAGATAAAAAATTATTGGAACAAACATTGAATTTCGCAATTTCCAAAAATGTTCGTACTCAAGATGCGCCGTTTATGATCGGAGCTGTATGGGGTAACATAAAGGGCCGAGATCTAACATGGAAATTCATAAAAAGAAATTACAAAATAATACTTAAAACTTGGGGTGAAGGTGGCCACTTCCTCTCTCGCCTACTATCCCCACTTGGCACACATGCAAGTATTAAAGATGCCAATGACATCAAGAAATTCTTCAAAAAAAATGTTGCCCCAGGATCAGCAAGAACGCTCGAGCAAGCCTATGAGAAAATATATTCAAATGTAGTTTGGATACAAACCGATAAAAGTAATGTGAAAAAATGGATAAATAATAACTATAAATAAAATGAAAAAAATTCACAGATTTATAAATTCTTATACTATCGAAAATGATTCAATATCTATAAACGATGCTAATCTACTTCATCAGTGGAAAAATGTACTTAAATTCAAAACTGGCGAGCAACTTATTTTGGCAAATCTAAATGGAATGGAAGCATTGTGTAAAATTGAAAGTTTGGACAAAAAACAAGCAACATTGAAACTCGTCAGTGAGACAGAAAATACAAAAGCTGTTAAAAGAATGGTCACATTGTATGCATCTATTTTAAAAAGAGAAAATTTCGAGTTTATTGCCCAAAAAGCAACAGAACTTGGAGTAAAAAGTATTGTGCCAATCAAAACAGAAAGAACAATAAAACAAAATATTAACATGGAGCGCTTGGATAAAATAATCACAGAAGCAAGTGAGCTCTGTGGCCGTAATACAGTACCAGAAATCCGAGAGACTATGAATTACAAAGACGCAATCACTGAAAGTATAGAAAATAATCACACTGTATTATTTGACGCAATAGGCGAGAATCTCGCAAATAAAATACATAATTGGCAGAAAAAAATGGCTATCTTCGTAGGCCCAGAGGGTGGATTTACAGACAACGAACTAGAATTTGCCAGAGAAAACAATATTGAAATAATCTCTATCTCCCCCCTAATGCTCCGTGGCGAAACCGCCGCCATTGTGGCAACATACCTCGCAGTAAATTTATAATTACCCTCTGATACACATTTTAGCATATGCGAAAATGTGTATCATAAAAACTATTTTATACTTTTTAGAAAAGTTTTACGGTGGAGGAGTGTAGGGCCGTGTTTTTTAATTGCTTCGTAATGAAATTTGGTGCCGTAGCCTGAATGCTTTTCAAAACCATACTCTGGATACTCTTTGGCGTGATTGGCCATGATTTTATCTCGCGAAACTTTCGCAATAATTGATGCGCAAGAAATTACCGGGTGCAATTCATCCCCTTTTATAATCGTTTGTTGATTTATGTATTCTACCGGCGCCTTCAATCCCCCATCTAAATACACAAAGGTATCTTTTTGAAAATCCAATTTCTCCAGAGAGTTATCTAATGCTTTCTGTATTGCTTTTACAATTCCAAATTTATCTATCATTTCGGCTGATACATACGAAACAGCAAAATCACAATTCCCTTTTACTTTTTCACCTTTCAAATATTCAAACCATTCTTCTCTCTGTTTTTTACTAAGCTTCTTTGAATCTTTCAATTTAGGCAAACTCGTCTTTTTTCCCACCAGTCCGACTGGTGGGAAATTTTCGAAAAAATCATAGTTACAAAGAAAAGCACAAACAGCCACCGGCCCTGCAATAGGCCCCCTTCCCACCTCGTCTATACCTATAATATATTTAGTTATTTTACCTGCCCCGTTTGAGTTTTCCATAAATTTTAGATAAATGCACACCCAGTAGACTATAAAACTCTTGCGGGGTCCATCTATTACAATAGTATAGCATTTGCTATAATATCCAAGTTATGACATCTAACTTTATACACCTTCATACACACAGTCACTATTCCCTACTCGACGGGCTTTCGAAGGTGGAGGATATGGTACGTATCGCAAAGGAACACAATATGAGTGCAATGGCTATTACTGACCACGGCAATATGTATGGCGCTATTGAATTCTACAAGAAATGCAATTATGCAGGCATCAAGCCAATTATTGGATGTGAAGTCTATGTCGCCGAACGTGGTATGAGAGATAAGGAACCCGGTATTGATAACAAAAGATATCACCTAATATTACTTGCAAAAAATATTACAGGGTATAAAAATTTGATGAAGATTGTAACCAAAGCCAATCTTGAAGGTTATTATTACAAACCTCGTGTAGATAGCGAGCTTTTGCGAGAATACAGCGAGGGTATCATTTGTTTGTCTGGTTGTATGGGAGGCAAACTTTCTAAAGCAATTCTCGCCGACAATATGGAAAAGGCTGAAGCTTTGATTCTAGAACATCAAGATATATTCGGAAAAGAAAATTATTTTATCGAAATCCAATCTCACCCTCATATCGAGCGTGACCGTGAACTACGGGAAAAGTTGGCAAAGCTCGCAAAGAAATTTGATATCCCGCTCGTTGCCACCCAAGACTCTCACTACCCGTGCAAAGACGATCACAAAGCTCACCACACACTCTTGCAAGTCAATACTGGTACTGATGGCAAAGACAGTAGCAAGTTTGAATTCTCCGATGACGACTTCTCATTGATTGATGAGAAAACTGCCCTTGAATATTTCAAAGGGTACGAGGAAGCCGTAACTAATACAAAAATGGTGTCAGATATGTGCGAGTCGTATGACCTGGAATTGGGCCGTGCTTATTTTCCAAATTACATTTTAGAAAACGGGATCACTGCTGAACAAGAACTCCGCAGACTAATTGGTGAGGGATTGATAAAAAGAAACGTCGAGAAGACAACCGAAGTAAATACTCGCATAGAATACGAGCTCGGGATTATTGTATCCAAAGGTTACCCATCATATTTCCTAGTAGTGGCTGATCTACTTAAATTCTCTAAAGAGCAAGGGATCCTAACCAACACTCGAGGCTCGGCTGCGGGATCACTCATCTCATACCTTATAGGTATTACCAATATCAACCCTATTGAATACAAACTCCCCTTCGAGCGATTCCTCAACCCAGAGCGCCCATCACTACCCGATATCGATATGGACTTTGCCGATAATAGGCGCGATGAGGTCATCGAATATGCCAAACAAAAATATGGTGAGGACAAAGTCGCCCAGATTGGAACATTTGGAACCATGATGGCCAAAGGCTCTGTCCGTGATGTAGCCCGTGCGCTCGGCTACCCGTACAATGTAGGCGATAGAATATCCTCTATGATACCATTGGGCTCACAAGGATTTGCTATGACAATTGACCATGCGCTCGAGATAGTCCCAGAGCTCGCAGAGGCTTATGCAAAAGAAAAAGAAACAAAAGAAATAATAGATCTCGCTAAAAAAATGGAGGGTTGTGTTCGCCATGTATCAGTACACGCAGCAGGTATAGTGATAGCTCCCACAGAATTGTACAACTTCACTCCTATACAATACGATCCAAAAGGTGGACATATTATTACCCAGTATGATATGTATAATATCGAAGACGTTGGGCTACCAAAATTCGACTTCCTTGGAATTCGTAACCTGTCAATATTGTCCGAAGCTATTCGACTAGTAAAGCTCTTGCACAGTATTGATATAGATATAGAAAAGATTCCTATCAATGATAAAAAGACTTATGAAATGCTCGCTCGTGGTGAGACAATTGGACTATTCCAGCTTAATGGTAGTGGTATGACAAAATACCTAAAGGATCTTCGTCCTACCGATATCAACGATATCAATGCGATGGTTGCCCTATACCGCCCAGGACCAATGGCCTTTATCCCCGACTACATCAAACGCAAACACAATCCAAGTCTAGTAAAATATCTAGATCCCCGGCTGAAAGAATTCCTCGAAACTACATATGGAATTTTGATTTACCAAGATGATGTTTTATTGATTGCTGTAAATTTAGCAGGTTACACTTGGGGTGAAGCCGACTTATTCCGCAAAGCTATTGGTAAAAAGATTCCTGAGGAAATGGATGCTCAAGAAGAAAAGTTTACTAAAGGGTTGATTGCCAATAAAATGACTCCTGCCAAGGCTAAAGCTATGTGGTCCATGATCGAGACATTTGCCGCCTATGGGTTCAACAAGGCTCATGCGGCAAGTTATGGTATGGTCGCCTATCAGACAGCCTATATGAAAGCTAACTATCCTGTCGAATATATGTGCGCAATTCTTACAGCCGAATCAGGTGATGTTGAGAAAATTAATGAAATAGTCGAAGAGTGTAAAAAAATGAATATTGTAGTATTGCCACCAGATGTAAATGAAAGCTTTGGAGGATTTACTGTAATTCATGGTAGCGCAAATAGTGAGAACAAAACAATCAGATTCGGCCTCTATACAATCAAAAACCTAGGTACAGATATAGCAGATGCAATTATCGCTGAACGCAAGAATAAAGGACCATTCAAAACACTTGCAGATTTCTTTGAGCGTATTAACCACAAAAACTTGAACAAGAAATCAGTCGAAGCATTGGCCAAAACTGGCGCAATGGATAATTTGGGTGAAAGAGCAAATATAATAGGCAACCTAGAGAGATTACTCGCATTCAACAAAGAAACCCGGGGTGTGAATTCACAAGACTCATTATTTGGCTCGATTGGAGGACTATCATCAACACTCACTCTCATACCACTCGATCCTGCAACTCAAAAAGATATGTTGATGTGGGAAAGAGAACTATTGGGACTCTATGTCTCTGGCCATCCACTCGATGCCTTTAAAGAAAAAATTGCAAAATTTGGTACTGTGATAAAAAAGATCCGAGAAGAAAGTGAAAATGGTATGCCAGTCACCGTAGCCTGCATTATCGATACTGTCCGTCCAATCATGACAAAGAACAATGACCGTATGGCATTTATAAAAATCTCGGACTTCACTGGAACTATTGAGGCTGTGGTCTTCTCTAAACTTTTTGAAACTCAAAAAGAACTCCTCGTACCCGATACAATCATCGCCATCTCGGGCAAAGTAACGCTCCGAAATGGAGAAAAAAGTCTAGTTATAGAAAATCTAAAAAGAATTTAAACAAAAACCCCGCAATCGCGGGGTTTTTGTTTTAAGCTATTTCTTGACTATCATCAATCAATTTCATAATCTTTACAACTTGTTTGGAATAACCAGGGACAATGTGATCAGGATTATATTTTTTTAGAATTTGCTCGCTTGTCATATCAATTTTGTAATGTTTCAAATTTTCATCATTACCACCTAGCTTCTTTGATACAACTTCAATAGCTTCATCAATCGATTTAAAACCTATTTTACATGAACCGAATCCGAATGGGTTATTTTTACCCTTAGGATTCTTACACTCACTTCCATCTCTGTAAAATGTGGTTTCGCGGCCAGCAATTGCAACTAGTAGACGATAATCAATTCCATTTTTATATGCTTCTTCAACGAACTTTGATCCGTATCCAGCCAAGGGTGATTTTCTTTCTTTCAAGAAATCATCAATAGCCTTAGCTTGTTTTGCTCTAATAGCTTCTTCCTCTGGGGTTATCAAAGGAGTTACTATAGCGCTTGATATATTAGCAAATTCTGGAATCATTGGAGTTGTTGTCGCTCCTCCCGTAAGTGGCATTGTTACCGCAAAAAGTGGTATTGCCACAAATGACTGCAAGAATTGCGTTATTTGTGTTTTTTTCATAACGCGCGGTTGTGCTCCGCAAACCCTTGATGGTATTTCCAATCCTTACGAATTGGGTAAACTAAAAAGCCCTCATATATAATCGATAGATAACATATTCGGACTTACTCCTATATATTAGCACAAAGGGTCACAAAAGTCAATAGTTATACTACATATTTTATTAGTGTCAAATAGAAAATACCCTTATTTTATAAGGGTATTTTCTATATTAGGCTTTGACAAAACATACAAAACAATGGTCAAATCATGCCTATTTCGTAAGGGTTTAAGCCAATTTTTGACAAAAATACTACTTTGTCCTATAAAAAGCTTGATTTTAAAAGGTTTTCTTTATAAATCTTTGCCGTGACACCCCGCTAGGAATTTGCACAGCAAATCCTACGGGGCAAGTTTTTATGAAGATATTCTATTCCTTACCGTGACACTTTTTATACTTTTTTTGGCTTCCGCATGGGCAGGGGTCGTTGCGGCCAATCTTTGGTCCATCTTTGTGCACTCCTGTTCCCACTTCTCCACCTAAATTAATGATAATTTCTGGCTTTTCTTCTATAACTTGCGCTGATTGGCCTTCTAAATTCATAGTTTTGATAAATGATGAGACTTGTTCACGGAAAGTTGCCTCCATTTCTTTGAATAGTCTCAAGCCCTCTTTCTTGTATTCAATCAATGGCTCGCGTTGCCCATAAGCACGCAGATTTACTGAGCTACGTGTATATTCCATAGTTTCTAAATGCTCTACCCAAAGTGTATCAGTGACATGAAGTGCTATACGACGAACTGTCTCAAAGAATGGACCATCACCGAATTTTTGTTTTTTCTCATTAACTATACTAGAGAGTTCTGGATAAATAGTTTCAAGCTCGTTAATAAACTCCTCTATATGAGCCTGATCTCCCGAGAGCATTGTTCGACGACGTGAATACACAGTATTACGTTGATGATTCATGACATTGTCATACTCAAGTGTATGTTTGCGGGAGTCGAAATTGAACCCTTCAATTTTTGCTTGAGCACTTTCGAGCGATCTTGAAATAAAACTGTTCTGGATTGGCTGATCAATTGGTATACCGAATCGCCCCATCATAGTCTTGATCCTCTCACTACCGAAAACTCGCATAAGATCATCTTCAAGTGATACATAGAATTGTGTCTCGCCCGGATCACCTTGACGTCCAGCACGGCCACGAAGCTGGTTGTCGATACGGCGAGCCTCATGACGTTCGGTACCGAGGACAAATAATCCACCTAGACTTTTAACCTCTTCATAATCATCTTTATTGTATGGTACACCACCAAGTTTGATATCAACTCCACGCCCAGCCATGTTGGTCGCAATTGTCACAGCACCACGACGCCCTGCATTGGCTGTGATCTCACCTTCGCTTTCGTGGTTCTTGGCATTAAGTACTATGTGTGGAACTCCTTCTTGCCTCAGATATGCAGAAAGTAACTCATTGCGCTCAATAGATACTGTACCTATCAATACTGGCTGACCTTTTTGATTTAATTCTTTTACCTTCTTTGATATAGCCTGCCACTTACCCTTCTCTGTTTGGTAAATTAAATCATTGCTATCAATACGAGCAATAGGTTTATGTGTTGGCACAACTGCTACATCGAGACCATAGACTTTCATAAACTCTTCTTTTGAAGTCTCGGCTGTACCTGTCATACCCGACAATTTTTTATAAAATTTGAAGTAATTTTGAAATGTAATACTTGCTACTGCACGAGTTTCCTTCTGAATTTTGACACCCTCTTTTGCTTCAATAGCCTGATGTAATCCATCACTCCAGCGCCTGCCCGGCTGTAAGCGCCCAGTAAAAGCGTCTACAATTATTATCTCGCCATCTTTTACGACATAATCTTTATTATTTTCAAAAAGTGCACGCGCACGTACTGCAGTCTCGAGATGATGCACGTATTTAATACCCTTTTCAGTATAAATATTAGTTATACCAAGCACATCTTCTGCCTTTGTAATACCAACATCCGACAATGATATAGCCTTCATTTTCTCATCTACAGTATAATCCACATCTTTTATAAGCTCTTTGGATATATCTGCAAATTTGTAATACAAATCCTCAGAATCTTCGGCTTGTGAAGAAATAATAAGTGGTGTACGAGATTCATCAATGAGGATTGAGTCCACCTCATCCACGATTGCATAGTTGTGTGGGCGCTGGGAAATCTCGTCGACTGTGCGAGCAAGGTTGTCACGCAAATAATCGAAACCAAACTCATTGTTGGTGCCATATGTAATGTCTGCATTGTATGCCTCCTTTCTACTGACTGGTCGCAGTGACTCATACAACACTTTAAATGATGCGACTTCGTCATCACCTTCTTTTGAGATATGTTCACTATCATATATATATGATGTATTTTGTGAATTAACAACACTAACAGATAATCCAAGCATGGAATATATTGGTGCCATCCAAACAGCATCACGGCGAGATAGATAATCGTTGACTGTAACAATATGTACACCCTCACCTCTTAAAGCATTTAAGTATGCAGGTAGTGTTGCAACCAATGTTTTACCCTCACCGGTACGCATCTCGGCAATCATACCTCGGTGCAAAATAATCCCTCCTACAAGTTGCACGTCATAATGTCTTTCATTGCGACTTCTGTGAGCTGCCTCACGTACTAAAGCAAAAGCCTCTGGCAATATATCATCTAGAGATTCACCTCCAGATATTCTCTCCTTAAAGCGCTTTGTATATACTGGAAAATCTTCCAAAGAGAGTGCTTGCATCTCGGCTTCTTTTGAATTTATGAGCTCTATAATTCCCTTGGTATTTTTGATTATTTTGGTTGTTTCGTCTCCGAAAATTGATTTAAACATAGACATAGTTTTTATATTTTAGCACAAAAAGAAAATCCCCGATAGAGAGGGGATTTTCTTTTTAAAAGTGAGTATTAAGCTCTCTTTTTTGTTGTCTTTTTTGCTGCTTTCTTTACAGTCTTTTTAGCTGCTTTCTTTTTTGCTGCCATATATTTATATTAAAATTATTTTTAAAGATATGTGATAACACGACCTTACAAAAAAAATTTAAAAAATATTTTGTAAAAAAATTTTTATCACACTCACATGTATATTATCCTACAAATAAAAAGTATAAGCAATATATTTTCGCAAAAAAGTGTGGATAACTTTTATTTTTTAAATTTCCTAAAATTATTTTTTCTATTATTAATTTTATAAAAATAATTTGTATTTTATTTTCCTTATACTTATACTAATTTCTTATACTAAAATTTTCTTGACTTTTGTATTTCAATCTGCTATACTCTTTGTGTGAGTTATTGATTCCCAATAATTATTAAAAACAAATGCCTCACAGAGCCCACCGCAAGGTGGGTTTTGTGTTGCTATTTTATTGCTATATGTTATATACTATCTAAGCAGTCGTTCGGTGTTTTCAATCAGCGGCTGCGCTCACATAGGCATTTGTGTTGGGGTTAGCACCCGCTGATTAAAGACACAGAACAAAAAATACCCTACGAATGTAGGGTATTTTTTGTTGTCTTAAATTCCTCTATCATGATACTCATTCTTCATAAGCATACGAATTAAAATAATTGCTACGATAATAATCAGTATCCATATAAGCCAGCCGAGGAATGTGTGTGGTATCAGACTAAATCCAGCTGATCCAGCAGAGGCTGACAATCTATTGTTTGTACTCTGATTGTTGTCTACATTAGTATCCTCGCTTGAATTTTGATTACCGTTATTATTGTCGGAAGTATTATTAGTAGAATTGTTTGTACGGTTGATCACAGTATTGTTACTACCATTATTATTTATAATAATATTTGAAGCTGTAGCAAAGCTCATTATGTTGCCGTAGCTTGTACCATATGAATTACGTGCAGCTAAACGATAATAATATGTTTGGTTAGAAAGTAATCCTCCTAAATATCCGTTTGCATTTGTCGCTCCCCCACCATACTCAGTCGATGTTGCATTGCCCAAATTTGGGCTAGTGCCGTATTCAAACCACACACTAACTGGCGAGCCATTACCAAAAGCGCTCCCATGCAATACTGCACCTCCTGATGTAACATTCGTTACAGCATTTGTATTAACAGTTGGTCTATTACTATTGGTATTTCCACCACAATTATTTGTACATGTACCACCTCCCCCATTATTATTTCTATCTACATTGATTGTTATAGAACGACTAGTACCATTTGATCCAGTGAGTGTATATGTTGTAGATGGATACGATGGGTAAACTGGGTATCTAGATGCATAAGTCGCATTGTAACCAATTGGAGATAATGTAACATATGAACAATTACTTGTATTCCAAGATAAGTACGCTGGATTTCCAGAACTTACTTTTCGTGTACTTGAATTAAATGAATCAATAGAACAATTGTAGTTTGGATTGTAATTGCCTACATTCACTGTAAATTGGCGACTATCTGAATTTAAACTATTTGAAGCGTTCAAATAGTATGTAGTTGTACTACTTGGGTATACAGCATAATTTGTATAATTAAGCGCACTGTATCCACTAGGTGACAAAGTTGCATTTGTACAATTTGTTGTATTCCAAGATATGTAAACAACTGCCCCAGAAGTATTAGTACTATAAACATTCGGTGCGAAGTTATTGATTACACAAGTATTTGTTGTAGTTGAACTCTTAGTTGTAAATGACAATATTGTTGTAACAAAAGAAGTGCCAACACTATTTTGTCCTACTGCACGGAAATAATATGTAATACCAGGATTTAATCCAGATATTGAGTCAGAGTAATTTCCTGAATTTGCAACGACATTCACAACTGATGTATTTGATGAAAGATTTGTAGAACTTGTTCCGTATTCAAAATATACTGAACCTGGACTATTTTGCATGTTATAAAATCCATTTAATGTCGCTCCAGTTGAAGTTATATTTGTAGCTGAAGTTGTGCTCATTACAGGTTTATTTACAGAAGCTGTTGTAAATGTAATAGCTGGTGCTCCCCAACTCATTCCAATACCATTTGTTCCTACGGCTTCAACATAATATGTAGTACCAGGAGTAAGACCTGTTACTTTTACACTATAAGTACCAGATGAAGTTGTGGGTGTAGGTGCAAGATTTGAAAGTGTTCCAATTAATGGAGATGATCCATAATCAAAATATACTTGCTGCATTGCTGATCCCCCATCATTAAAAAACCCATTTAAAGTGGCACTATTTGTCGTAACATTCGTAGCTGAAGAAGTACTCATAATAGGTGCAGTAGCTGCGTATGATGTACCAACCATACCAAATAAGGCAAAAATTGTTGCAAGACCTAATATTGATTTTGTGTATATATTTTTCATAATGTTTTTAACCATCGTGTATTATGACGGCCTTATATTGATTAACTTACAGATTATAGCACATAGTATCCCATTTTGTCAATACCCTTGATTACAACCTAAATATCCTTATAAATCAATAGCTCTATTGACAAAACTATATAAATATGCTAATCTTGTAAGAAAATTGTGGCAACTCCGTCATAATAAAAAACATTAAAAACAAAATGAAAAAAGCAATCTTAGCCGTAATTCTTGCGGTAACCTTCGGATCCTTGAGTGCACAAGTAAAAAGCACCACGATGATTTCAGCTAAATCAATTATTGGTGCAGCTGTAATAACCCATTATGATTCAACTACTTCAAAGTCTGATGTATATTGGACCAGAATAGAAGTTGCTCAAAAGTCCAATTTTCCAAGTTCATTTTTTTCAGTCTGGACAAAAAGAATTGGGAGCGGAACTTTTGTTGATATCATAGGTTATCCTTTGGTTGACACATTAACTTCCTCTTATGTTCGAGTGGAAGTGACTGACGACACAACAAAGGCTGGTAAAATTAGCCTGGATCGTATTGTCACACCTAAGCATAAACTTGTTTTACCGGATTTATATTCAGTAAAAAAGGTTCAGGGTATTACAAGTTATACCGAGCAAATGTCCTTTAATTTAGGCTATGCAGATTCGTGTACGATTAGAAGATACTATGCTTTAAACAAAGAATTCGTTAACAAATCCGCACCAAAATATTGGAAATTCTACAAAGATGGTTCTGTTATCGATACTATTACTGGTTTAAAAGACCAGCGTAAATTTTGGATCTGGTGGACTATAACTACTTATTTTGGCTCAAAAGAAATAATAGACACTTTTTGGACAAATGGTGCACCAAAAAAGATTTGGTTAAGAAAACCTTTAATTGATACAACTATAACAAGTTCAAGTATCACATTTAAGGGTAGCGCTATCAGCTTTGGTTTGACTGGAACTATTTGGGTAACTGGTTTTAAAGCCGGAAATCCAACACCACCTTTAGTTATTAATGGGGTTGGTGAAGAGACATATTCTCTTACAATCTCCGGATTATCTCCAAAAACTACCTACACCAATATTTGGATTCATGGTAGTAATACCTTAGGACAAGACTCCTTCATGGTTGGAGGTATTACAACGGATGATTACATTAATCCGACTCTAAGTATTGTTACCAGTAACACCTACATCCATTCAGGATTTGTGGAAGCATGGGCAACTTACAATGTTCCAAAAGGTACAATAGCAACTATTTCAGCAGGAGTTTTTTCAGACAGTCTTTGTACTAGTGCTTTACAAGATACTACTTATAAAGTGTCTCAAGGCGTTGGTACTCTGCACAAAATTTGGTACCTAAAACCAGGAACATATTATGTCTGGTTTTGGGGAAACTCTACAGATGGGCAATATGTGAATATTCCCCAGCCAAAAAAAGTTGTTATCAAATTTGGATTAGGAATCACAGATTTTAAGAAATCAAAAATTTCTGTGTGCCCAAATCCAGCAATTAATTTTTTAAATGTACCTTCTAACGATCTATATGTCATCACTGACATGACTGGTCGTACATTGCAGACCATAAACGGTCCTGTCATTAATATAGAAAACCTTTTACCGGGTAACTATATGATTAGGACTGGAAACAGTTTTGCAAGATTCGAAAAACAATAATTGGGTTAAAACCTAATTTAATACAAAGAGCGCCTCAAGAAATTGGAGCGCTCTTTTATATTGTGTAAAAATAAACAATAAAAAAACCACCTTAAAGGTGGTTTTTTTATATAACTTCATTGAATATTGTTTAAGATCATTTTGATAACTATTCTTTCTTTTGTTCCGTTCTACCGTTTTGATACGAAATCAAAACTATTTTCTTGTCTTTCCAAAATGTCATGTAGTTATGGAAATCTACCAATTCATTGTGTGCTCAATTGAGGCACACAACATCGCCTTTTTATACGTTAGAGATTATAAATAATTTCTAACGTATTTATTTCAAATTGAATTATTCCACGACCAGCTTCCGCTAGCCGTGCCTTGTTACGACTTATTCCCTGTCACCGAGCTTACCGTAGGACCTCCGTGTGGAGATACTTCGGGTACTCCCGGCTCCCTTGAATTGACGGGCGGTGAGTACAAGACTTGAGAACGTATTCACCGCGGTATATCTGACCCGCGATTACTAGCAATTCCAACTTCATGGGGTCGAGTTTCAGCCCCCAATCCGAACTGGCGCCACTTTTATAGGATTTGCTCAACCTTACGGTGTCGCTGCCCTCTGTAGTGGCGATTGTATTATGTGTGTAGCCCAAGGTATCAAGGGACATGCTGACCTGGCGTCATCCTCTCCTTCCTCCCCCGCCAAAATTCACAAAGTGAATTAGTATAAGGTTTTAGTATGAGTATAAGGAATTTTTTACCTCATACTTATACTTTTTACTTATACTAATGCTTCATGCGCTTTGGCGGGGGCAGTCTCGTGTGACACTTGTAACACACGACGAGGGTTGCGTTCGTTACCCCACTTAAGGGAACAATTCAAACCACGAACTGACGACGGCCATGCATCACCTGTCAACCTGTCTTTCGAAGGCCCGAGTTTCTCCGGACTGTCAGGTTGATTTCTAACCTTGGTAAGGTTCTTCGTTTATCATCGAATTAAACCACATAATCCACTGCTTGTGCAAGTCCCCGTCTATTCCTTTGAGTTTTAGCCTTGCGGCCGTACTTCCCAGGCGGATCTCTTAACGCGTTAGCTGCGTCTCTCAGAGGGTCGATACTCCGAAAGACTAGAGATCATCGTTTAGGGCGTGGACTACTGGGGTATCTAATCCCAT
>JADLCZ010000072.1 GCA_020846955.1 Candidatus Nomurabacteria bacterium | reverse complement strand
TGAAACTTCACCTAACTCCTTTTCTTTTTCCCGAAATTTGTTTATAAGTGTTGCTTCAAAACTTTTGAAAAAGCCCTCATCTTTATACTTTAAGTGAGTGATAAATGCAGTCAGTTGTTTTTCAAATTCTTTCTTACTAACCCCAAAATATTTATGATGCCTAGCGCAATGATATACAGGGAAACTCTTGCCAGATTTTCCAGTTGGTGAACTACCAAGAAATGGTTTGGCGCATTGCGGACATAAGACCACTTCTTTGTGAGGGAACAAAGGATTATCTCTCATTCTTTTTAGCTGGTGTGGATTGTAATCTTTATGGATCACGATACTGCCATCTTTTTTCTCCTCAATAAAGACTTTTCCCTTATTTGCACCATTGAAGGTAGTAATGCTCACTAGCCCTTCATATTGTGTCTTAATAGGGCTTTGTAGCCATTTTTCAGTGTTTATACCACAATAGATAGGTCTTTGTCGTATTTTTTGTAATTGCTTGATTGTGAGTGGTATGCCACCCCTAGAACCAACTACTCTTTTTTTATCCCTTGACCATACTTTCTGAAGCCTTGAGCGATAACCCATAGCATTTACGAAATCCACGACCTCTTTATCTGTATGAGTAACACTCATTTCAAACATTTTGATAAAAAAGGGTGCTCTATTTGCATCAGGAACTTGAATTACTTTTTTCTTATTTTCAATAAAAACTTTCTTATTTTCATATCCATCATCTGCACCTCTCACCTTGTAACCTCCTTGAACAAGCGAAACCTCTGCTCCAATCATACGAGTAAGAATCGTGCTCACTTCCTCTTTGCTATCTTGAGCTTTCATCATCTCATTCTTTTCACTAGGAGAAATCACACTCCAAGGGAATTCAACTCCTAAATGTTCAAGAGTATTTATTTTTGGTTGTATTATTCCTGAAACATCAAGAAGCATTACATCCAATTCCTCGAGTCCAGTTTTTAGTTTAGAATATTCTGTTGTGCCTGCTCTACAAAAACGATCGATTGATTTAATAACAAAGAATGAAGCTCTCTTGTTTAATGGTAGTTTTCTTATTTCTATTAAAATATCATCTATAAATGAATCACCGGATTTTGTGGCAGTATGTTGTTCACTATAGTTTTTTACAATATTAAAATTTAGTTTGTGTGCATACACCTTAATAGCTTTTTCTTGATCCTCAAGACTTTCACCATATTGTGCCTGTTTAGGTGTGCTAACACGACAACCTATATAGCAATCATTGTTTCTCGTTTCTTTCATAAATTACAATATTTCTTCTTTGCTTTTAATATCTTTTAACCACATAGCAAAACAGATCTCAGCTTCTTTATCTTGCTGTTCTCGTAGTTTTAGAATTTGCTCCTCTGATAACTCTTTCAAGAGTTTCTCCCCAAGAGATTTTTTGAAATTTTCCAGTGAAATCATTCATAACTGGCATAAAGCTACCTACTCTTTTTGCAACGCAAAAATACAGCTTAAAGCTGTATCTAATAAGACGTAGGATCCACTCGCTGATACGTTGGGGCGAACGATAATTTACTTCACCCAATAAAAATTTACTTAAATATCCTTTGACTACTAGCCGAATGCTATGAAGTCCACTAGACCGTAAACTCTTTATTCCATTAAAAGTAATTATATCAACCATATAAATGAAGTCAATTACTCTTCCACGGTAAGCAAGAAGCCACTATTAAACACGCTATAAGGCTTATACCCACGCTTAAACCGGACATCAGTAATCCTATGATAAAAACGAAGGACAAAGTTACTATATTTTCCTTTAGCCTAACCTTATCTACTTTATTATTCATTGCACTTTAGCGGTTATGCAAATGAGAGAGCCGTAAGCAAAAGACTCCCCGCCATTGCGATAGCCTTTCGGCCACCCATACCCCTTTCGGAGTATGACCGCTAAAGTGACTCTGACGAGGAGTCTTTTACACTTTAGCGGTTTTGTGACCATATCCTAAAAAAGTCTCTAGGGGTTAGGTCTCTATTAAATTGTCCTATAATTTTACCAAAAATTTATTATTTTTGCACCTATTTTGAGGTATCAAAATGTCAGCCATTGTCAGCAATTCGAAAAGTTGAAATGTCGGGTTTTGTCAGGAGTTTAAGGTGGCTGAATGTTAGGTTTTATTAAGGATATTTTGTTGGTGTTTGTTGCTATTTTAATCTATAATGAAGCAATTATGTCACATATTACAAAAATTGACGTCAAGTATTGGAAATATTTCGAATTTGACAAAGAAATTCCCTTAAAAACTGGGGTAAATTTAATTTTAGGAAAAAATGGAAGCGGAAAAACTTCTTTGTTGCGAATGTTACAAGATGCTTCCATTTCAGCAAACCAGTCTATAGCTCCAGAATTAAATATCGCGGAGGGGGAAAATCTAGTCACAATCTCTGTTGAAGAATTGGGTGTAGTTTCAACTTATATAAACCAAAAAAGGGGTAATAATGGACAATGGCTAACAAATATACTTACTAACAAAATACGCTACATTACATCTCAAAGAACTATATCAAGTGGTAATAGTGGGAAGATTCCTTTCTTGCAAAATCTTGGGGATATTTCAATTTCTGAACCTGGACAAAATATAGATGTTGCAGAAGAATTCAATAAAGCAATAATGAAGGAACTTTTTGACAAAGTTATAGAAGTTACAAAAGACACAAGCTATCTTTCTGATCTTGAAAAGGGGTACCAAAATGAACTTATAGACTTTGACAAAAAGTTGAAAATTGACCCTCAAAAAGATAACGCTGTCTATTTTCTTGACCATAAAGATAGATCTGTGACTGTGGGAGACTTAAGTTCTGGAGAAAAAGAATATTTATATTTTTATGCCTTCCTTCGTCGTATAAAATCCGACGAAGGAAAAATAATCCTAATTGATGAACCAGAGTTACACTTGCATAGTAGTCAAATCAGAAAATTATGTGAAATGATAGCTAGTTTAGCTGTTAAAAACCAAGTAATCATAGCAACACATTCTGGTGAAGTTCTTCAGCATTTTATTTCTCAAGCAAATATTGTTCTCTTAAGTAAAGGAGTAGTGGAATTTGTAAGTGACTCTGACCAAATGAGAAAAGTTCTCGAAGAAACAGGTCTTCCAATCGATCCATCTGTATTTACTGCTCGCTGGATATGCGCAGAAAATGAACCATCAAAAACACTACCAGGTGGTGGAGCGACTACCCCCGAAGTATTAAGTTGGATCTTTGGGAAAGATCTTAAAAGAAGATATTGGTCTTTTGGATCTAATCGTGCGATAGCTCAAGCTTATGGAAGTGGTATAGCAATCACTGGTTCTACGACATCTCTTCCTATCAATGTCACACCAATTCTTGATGGAGATAAACTTATTAAAACTTCGACAGACTATTCTTCAGCGACCATACCTGAAGCTCGTAAAGATTTAGCTTATTTTCCTTTTTGGGAATTAGAAAATATTTTTCTTTGTAAATCTTTACTTGATAAAATAATTCCTGTCACGGAAGGAAAAACGGGTTCAGAACAATTTTGGAATATTGTATCGACTAAAAAAGAAAACCTGATAAAGACGACCAAAAAAACAATAATAAAAAATAATCTGAAACAATATAGCCTAGATGCTTACATAGGATCTGATCCTGTAAATGATATAGAAACTTGGAAAAAAGCTATTACAGACTCAGAGGTAAATGTTGAGTCTGTAGATAAAACTTTAGAAGATTTTATATTGGCAAAAAATTGGCAGTGGATCCCTGGGAAGGAATCTTTAGCTCTTTGTGTTAATGACCTATGTCCTGAATTTTGGACAAAGGTAAGAGAATTGCAACAAAATAATGAACTATATTCTTTACTTCAAGAAGATGCAGTAATCAAAAATTTTGTTGATAAAATAAATAGTTTTTAACTACTAAATATGGATAAAAATAATGCAAAAGAAAAATTCCAAAAAGTGCAGTCTCTTTTTTTGAGAATGAGCCACGAAGAGATGTGTGTAGTAGTAGAGTCATACTATATCTGGAGAACTCTAACATTCTCTCGCTCTATTCCTGAAGTTGGAGAGGATATAGCAAATAAAAATGCTAAATTGATGAGTCTATACAAAGAATTTTTCTTACCTACAGAACAAAGCCATTTACAAACTTTTATTCTCGGTTTAATGAAATTTTTCGATAAAGATCCGAGAGCCTTAAGTATTAACGCTTTAATAAAAGAAATTCAAGATAATAAAGAGCTTTTTACTCCAGATATTTTACGAAGTGTGTATCCCCACCTTCAAGAAATAGGAGCAGAAACAGAGAATTATCTACCAATAGACCAGAGCAGTATTGACCATTTTAATCAACTTTGCGAAAAACATAAAACTCTAATAGCCAACCTAAAAGATACTCGAGATAAGCAATTAGCTCATACTGATATGGAAGTGATTAAGGTTACCTTTGTTCCCAATGAAGTTGAAGAACTCATAGATGGTATACAAGAAATGTTTAATAAACTTTCTAAATCTTTTGATCGTTCCTCAACAATGTGGGATCATCTAAAAAAAGATTCTATAAGAAGTACTGAATTTTTATTTCAGAATCTTGAAAGGGGTGAAAAAGTAAGACTAGAAGAAATTAAAAGAAAATGGGAAAATGGTGAGTAAATTACTATGACAGCAAAAGATCATATAAAAGAGTGGTTGAATATAGTTTCTGAAAAAGGTGGTTATATAGAAAAACAAGATATTGTTTTTCTTATGGTGCAAGCACGACATTTAATCGAAAACCATCAACATATTTCTAAATACAGAACCATAGAGTTTTATAGTAATTGGATAGTCCATACTCATCTAGACAGACCGTCAGAGATAAGTTTATCCATATTTCGAGATATAACAAAAACATTGTCAGCAAATTGGAATCCCACAAGTCCAGATATGGTCAGTCAGATATCAAAAATAATTGGACTTTCTAATTTAAGATCAGAATTAACACTTCTCTTTCAAGAAAATGAACTCCCATTAGAGCTTTTTAATATTTACGAAAATTGGAAAAATATCACAACATTTTTACTTTATTTTTTACAAAATAAACCGCTTATATTCCCTAAAAATACAAAAAATAAGTTTAATATCTTTATAGAAGAAATAATGAATCTCAAAAAACCAGCTGATTTTTGGATAAAAAACTTATCTATAATAGGTATAAATAACCGCCCCCATTGGTGTTTTGAGTTAGGGGGAGAAAAAAACACCACAAAAGTTGTTGGGGAATTATTTATTGAAAAATTTTAGATAATCAAACTATTTTTCAGATTCTTCATCTGAAGCAAGTTCTCCTTCCCTTGTAAATGCAAAAATATCTTTTTCTTGAAGATCAGCCAATTTTTTTACTGCTCCTTTTCCAATAGCAACAGCAAAAGCATCTTGAATGGCAAATGCCTTTCTTGAAGCAACAATGTGTTTTTCTCTATAAGACTCTCTTTGTTCTTCGGTTTGAGCTTCTAATGAAAGAAAACTATACGTGCCACGATCCTCTAATGCTTCCATATAATCTAACCAATCTTTTCTCAATTTTTGTATCATTGATTCATCATAACGATATTTTCCAGAAAGTTCAGAAAACCAACTCTTCATCAAGTATTTATAAATATACAAATCTCTATAATTAACCGCATCTGGTAAATAAGTATTTTCTAGATTTTTTTCAAACCCCCCTTGAACCTTAAAGACAAAATCTTCTTCAATTTTATCGTTTATTGCAGAAGAAGAACCTCCTTCGTTTTGTGAAAGATTAGATTTTTGAGATCGTTTGGTTATTAACCAAACGGCAATAATAATAACTACCGCCCAAATCCACATAATAGGATTATAGCTTAAATATTCTCATTTGTTTAGTATATGCTCTTTTATATAATCTATTGTTCTATAAACTCTAAGGTAATCCTCTGTGATTCTTTTTAAGAAAAAGTGTGATAAAATATACTCTGTTTATGGCTTTAACTAACAAGATCAAAGTTTTGAAAAACATTATTCCAGTTAATAATCATATTTTCAATGGTGTTCCATTGTAGGTACGGTGAGCTCACAGCGAAAAAAATCCCAACTGCTTGGGATTTTCTATGTGTGCAAGCTTGACTCCTTACCTACTATTGGTATACTAAAAAGAAAAATTTTTTATGAAAACAAAAAAAGTTATCTCTGAAAATGAAGAACTAATTGAGGGCATGTTACTAAACGATGAATTTGAGGATGGAGTCGATGAATCACCCATACCCTCAAACCACTCAGTACATAAACCTTGGGAAATTGAAGGAGGAGAGAATGTCCTCGATCATAATGAATTCTACGACGAGGATGAGGATACAATCCCCGAAGACGAGGACGATGACCTCTAACCTCAATCACCTTTCTGGTGATATAATTTGAAAATCCCGGGCCAGCATTAATGCTACCGGGATTTCAATTTGACTAAACACATCATTATTGGTAACCTTTAGGTATTAATCTAATATTATTAAATATTTTTTATGAAAAAAATTGCTATTATTTCGGGTTCAACTCATGTGAGTCTTGCAGAGCAAATTGCAAAGAAGTTAGGAATAGAATTAACATCCCGCAACATTACAGTATTTGCAAATGGAGAGATTGATGCCGAAATAACAGAGACAGTTTCCGGATCAGAAGTATTTATAATCCAAACATCAATCACAGGCAATGTCAACGACAATTTTGTCGAATCACTCCTCCTTATCGATGCAGCCAAGCGCGCTCGTGCTATCAAGGTGTATCTAGTACAAACAATTTTCCCATACCAAAGGCAAGACAGACGTGAGGCTAATAAAAAAGGCCGTCCAAAAAGAAAGTCAGTTTCTGCCAAAGTTATTGCTAACTGTTACCAAAAAGCAGTGGGAGTAGATGGAGTTGTTGTGGTCAAGTTGCATTCAGATCAGATTGAAGGATTCTTTGATAATCACTGCATTGTAGAGAATATTGATCCTGCCAAATTATTTATCAATTACTTGAAAGACAACAATATAATACGAGCAGATTACAATGGTGGCAAGGCTCCGATTATGGTTGCACCAGATGTTGGCTCTGCCAAGAGTACTGATGACTTCTCTTATTTATTGAACCTAGAATATGTCCTCCTCAATAAACGCCGGGTAAAAGCAGGGGAATCTGAAGTATTGCACATTGTGGGTGATTACCGAGACCGTGATTGTATTATCTATGATGACATGATCGATACTGGAGGCACAGTGCTCAAAGCGCTCGAAAAATTGAAAGATGCAAAAAATGAAGGCGCAAAAGATGTGTACCTAATGGCCCCACATGGAATATTCTCCAAAGATGCAATAGACAAACTAGGCAAATCTTATTTAAAAAAAATTGTTATTACAGATTCAATCGACAATCCAGCAGTACTCGCTTATCCAGATAAATTTGATGTTATACCACTTGCCCCTCTCCTTTCAAGCGTAATCAAAAATATTCACGACTTGGAATCTCTACAGTCTTTGGTCCACCACCACGAGGGATAGGATATTGACCCCGTAGTAGATTTTGCCAAAATTTCCATGCACTATATAGAATAGAGCATTGACAAAATTCACTACGGGGTTGACAAAATTTATAGAAAGAGTATAATTATAAATTATGAAGAAAAATATAACAATTTCATTAATGTTTATATTAATACTAGGTTTAGGCGTTATTCTCGTGCCTAAGGAATCCGAGGCCAAGTGGCAATTAGATAATTTCTATATAGGTGTTGGGGTTGGTAATGGTGGCTACTATGGAGGGATGAACAACGGAATGTACAATAACTATGGTGGTATGTATTATGGTGGTGCTGGTATGTATGGTAGTGGCTATGGGTACGGATACAATGGCTACAATACAGCTTATTACAATAATTATCTTTACCCACAACCAAGTGCCTTTAATCATGGATACTATTCTCCTTATGATAATTATGGCCAGCCAAATAATAATTGGGGTGGTATGTATAATCGACAACTTTGTAATCGTGGAATATATTGCTAAAAATATAAACAAAACCCCCACCAATTTGGTGGGGGTTTTGTTTATTTAATCCTCGTCTATTTTCTCCAGTAACAAAGGCTCAAGCTCTATGCTCTCGCCGGTAATCTTCATTATATCTTTATCTACTTTTTTGAATTCTTTTTGACTGGCTTGATAGTGGTTGATAACTGTGCCGATCGAATTGCCGAGCTTGTTGTGATAGTCCTCGTATGATTTCAAATGCTTCGTAAGTTCTCCTACGCGTTTGACTATATCTTTTGCACTTTCTTCAATCTGCATAGCTTTGAGTCCTTGGAGAACTGTCTGCAAGTAGGCGAGGAATGATGTAGGGGACACAATAATGACTTTGTATTTGCTTGCCGCCCTCTGGATCAAATTCTCGTTATCATCTACGAGTCCTCCGATTTTGTTAATCAATAAATCATAGTAGATTGCTTCGTGCGGTATAAACATAAAGGCGAAGTCCATTGTATTCTGATCGGGTTGAATATATTTGCTAGTCTCACTGATTCGCATTTTCAGGTCATTAACAAAAATTTTCTCCAATCTATCTTTCTCTGTTTTGTCATTAGTCTCTACAATACGATTATAATTCTCGAGCGAGAATTTGGAATCAATAGGTATGATCTTGTCTTTTACAAATACTACTGCATCGACAATAGTGCCATCTGGAAATCCATATTGCATCTCGTAGCTACCAGGAGGCATGACATTTTTCAACAATGTTTCCAGATAGTATTCGCCAAGTACTCCGCGCTGTTTTGGATTCTTTAATATGTCTTGCAAGCTTTTGAGTTGGTCGGCAAAAGAGACGACTTGCTTGTTGGTCTCGTCGAGGCGTGTGATCTTCTCGGTAATATCACCGATAATTCGGGAAGTTTCGCTTGATTGATACCGCATAGATTCATTGACCTGCTTGTTGGATTCGTGGAGCTTGTTGTCGACAGTCCGAGCAAGCTCATTCATCTGTGCCAAAATCAATTTCAATCCAGTATCATCAGCCTTCTCCATTTTGCGTGAACGTGTAAAAAGGTAGCCAACTACGAGGCCTAAGAGTACTGCAATTATTATAAATAAAACATTAGTCATATTATTATTGTAGCATACCTAAATGATGCTTAAGAGTATAAATCCAGTCTTCGTCGTAGGGACTCTGGGTTTCTTTTTGATTTAAGAACCATTCCAAGTAGCTCCTGTCGCTTTTGGCAACTTCTTCTACAGTCTTGCCATTGTGTTTGCCGAAGGAGAATGAATGCATGAGTGACGGACGGGAAGATATATCTATCATTTCTTTTAATGCACCTTCGTCATCCAAATTCTTCTCTTTTTTAATTGCAGTCAACAATCTTTCAAAAAGTTTCTCTAGTACCATTACATCACCAAGCGCGTCATGAGCTTGGGCCTCTATTTCTATCTCGAGATAATATCGGAGATATTGGAGTTTGTGCTGAGGAATCTTGTGCTCTTTATCGAGGTATCTCGCTACACGAAGTGTACAGATAGTGTTGGTAGGAATAATACCTTCTTTTTGTATCATACCAATATCAAATTTGGCATTATGAGCTACCATAATGTTTTCTGTATCTTCTAGCATTTCTTTTATTCTTTTGTAATCAGAGCTATCTTTAAAAGCTGGCTTATCGGCTACCATTTTATTAGAAATATGTGTTACAGAACTTGCTTCAATAGAGATTTTGATAGGTGGTTTAAAAAGTTCACAGAAAATTTCATCACCAGTTTTATAAGCTAATTGGCAAAGGAAATCTGTATCATCTATGCCAGTAGTTTCTGTATCTAGAAATATAATTTTTTTCATATGTAGTATTTTATCATATATTTGGTATAATCTATATATGACTTTACACGAACAAATAAAAGGGGAGATCAAGACTGCGATGATGGCTCGCGATACTGTTAAGCTCAATGTTATGCGAGGGCTCGTGACAGCCTTTATGAATGAGCTTGTAGCCACCGGCAAGACACCACAAGATTTACTTTCCGACGAGGAAGCCCTCAAGGTTATTACCCGCACAGCTAAGCAACGCAAAGATGCTATTGAGCAATTCATCAAGGGTGGCAGACAGGATTTGGCCGATGAGGACACTGCACAGCTGAAAATTCTTGAAGTTTATTTACCCCAAATGATGAGTAAAGATGAGGTGATGAATTTCGCTCGAGCGAAGCAAACCGAATTATCTTTCACAGATGTAAGTAAGAAGGGCATGTTCATGGCAACATTGATGAAGGATTTAAAAGGTAAAGCAGATGGTGGGACAGTTAAGGAAGTCGTCGACGATTTATTAAAATAATTTTATTTATTGTATGAGAATAATTGCACATTGGTTAATACTTTCGGTTGCTGTATGGCTTACAACACGTATCAAGATCCTAAACGGTGGTGTCTCTGTAGATCCTGTATATGTTGCATTGATTGTTGGAGCATGTCTTACATTGTTTAATATGTTCCTCAAGCCGATCATCCACATACTTACATTACCTATAAATATCTTAACACTCGGATTATTTTCTGTAGTAATAAATGGATTTATTTTTTGGTATTTGGGTACTGTAATAAAAGGCTTTACCGTGACATCATTTTGGGCGGCATTGGTTGGATCAGTATTAGTATCGCTTATCAATTGGCTTGTTTACAAAGTATTACGATTCGATCTTTAAAATATGCTTACTCTCAATACTTTAGGTAATTTTGTTGAATATCATGCTTTTGCAGCATATGTATTGATTATTTTAGGAGTCATAATAGAAGGCGAGATTGTAGTAATTATTGCAGGAATATTTGCTTATTTAGGATTTATAAATATTTTTGTTGCATTTATGGCGACGATATTTGGGGGTTTGTCCAAGTCTGCAATTGGCTACATGATAGGATATTTTCTAAATAAGAATCATTCTCATCGTAGCTTGATAAAAAGAGCTGAAAATCGTATTACATATTTCTTACCACAATTTCGTGAAAAACCATTTTGGTCTATTTTTATTTCCCGGTTTTTTATTTTTGGATTAAATTGGTTTACCTTAATCTTCTCCGGATATATGAATGTCAAAATCAAAACATATATTCGAGCAGAGGTTGCATCGCTTGTATTATGGGCTTGCGGGATGCTTGCATTAGGATATTTTGTCAGTCACACAGCATTGTCTATAAGCCGTGATATACGCAAATTTTTGGGTATAATATTATTATTCTTTATAGCATTTTTTATTTTCCAAAAATTTGTTTCGTTTTGTATAGATCAATATGAGGATCGTTATCGAAATAAAGATAATAATGTATAATAATAATTATGAACATTTTTAAGAAAAAGAAATTATTGGTCACACACAATGGTACATTCCATGCTGACGATATTTTTGCTACAGCTGCGCTTTCTATACTCTGTGATGGAAATATAAAAGTTGTGCGTACTCGAGATACTGCAATTATGCTCAAAGCTGATTTTCTTTATGATGTCGGTGGGGAATACAACCCGATTACCAACCGGTATGATCATCATCAGCCAGGCGGAGCCGGTGTTCGAGCAAATGGTGTACCATATTCATCATTTGGTTTGATTTGGAAACAATACGGAGAGAGATTGTGTGGAAGTATGGAAGTTGCGGACCTTGTGGATCAAAAGATCGTTCAGCCGATTGACGCAAATGATAATGGTATTGATACGTTTTCTCTGAAAAATGCCGGAGGACTATATGTCATCCAAAACTTTCTGTATGCTTTTCGCCCTACCTGGAAAGAGCCAGCAGAATATGATATAGCATTCTTTAAATGTGTTGATTTTGCAAAAATTCTTTTAAAGAGAGAAATTGTCCGTGCGCGAGCGCAAGTTGAAGCAAAAAACATCATAGAAAGTTTTTATGAAAAAGCCCTGGATAAAAGAATTATAGAATTAGATGCTCAGTATCCATGGAAAGATTTTATTTTACAGCACGAAGAGCCACTCTACATCATTTCTCCAAAAGATGGCATGTGGCGAATCGAATGTGTATTAAAAGAAAGATATTCTTTCGAAAACCGTAAATCACTTCCAGAAAGTTGGGCAGGGTTACGAGATGAAGCTTTAGAAAAAGTAACTGGGGTTAAAGGGGCATCGTTTTGTCATAATGGCAGGTTCCTTATCGTTGCAAAAACGAGAGTTGCTATAATTGAGCTTGCTAAGAAGGCTTTATTAGCGTAAGCTAATTTTATGTTTATAGACGAAATCAAAATTCATGCAAAAGCAGGACGCGGTGGAGACGGCGTTGTTCGTTGGCGCCAGGAGAAGTTTATTGATCGTGGGGGTCCAAATGGTGGCGACGGTGGCCGAGGGGGCTCTGTATATGCTGTAACAGTTCAAGATATAAACTTACTTTCCAAATACAAACACAAGAAGGAATTCAAGGCCCAGACCGGTGATGATGGTGCAGGTGGTAGTCGCCACGGTAAGGACGGTGAGGATTTGATAATAGAATTACCAGTCGGAAGTATAATTACAAATATTGAAAATGGCGCATCAGTATCACTTGAGAAGGTGGGCCAAAAAGAATTGTTGCTAAAGGGTGGTGTGGGTGGCTACGGCAACGAGCAATTCAAGAGCTCTATCAATACTACTCCCACCAAGGCGACCAAGGGAGCATTTGGAGAAGAAGGCAATTTCAAAATTGAGCTTCAACTCTTTGCTGATGTTGGATTAGTGGGATTACCAAATGCTGGCAAGAGTTCATTATTAAATTCACTGACCAATGCTCATGCCAAAATCGGTGCGTATCAATTTACAACACTTGATCCAAATTTGGGAGAATTTCATAAATACGTGATAGCCGACATCCCAGGGCTTATCGAGGGAGCAAGTGGTGGTAAAGGCTTGGGTATTAAATTTTTGAAACATGTTAAGCGTACCAAAATGCTTGCACATTTGGTATCTTTCGACCCCGAAGGGAAGCCTTTGGCTTCCAACGGGGCAGGAAATTTAGTAACTTCTATGTTAAAGAGTTATAAAGCTATCAGAAAGGAATTAGAAAAGTATGACAAGTTATTGGCAGAAAAAGAAGAGATAATAGTTCTTACAAAAACAGATACAGTTGATAATCTCAAAATAATAGATAAAGCCGTCAAAGAATTTTCCAAATTAGGCAAGCCAGTTTTTACACTTTCGTTATATGACGATAAGAGCGTAAAGAGTTTTTCCGATGCACTCGTCAAGCTTTTAAGAAGTAAATAGTTATAGTATACTCATGTATATGTCCGACAAATACTATACGACAATAGGTCTCGAAATTCACGTAGAACTCAATACTCTTTCAAAGATGTTTTGTGGATGCAAGAACGATCCTGACGAAGAGATTCCAAACAAAAATATTTGCCCTGTGTGTATGGCGCACCCAGGGACTTTGCCTGTGGCCAATAAAAAGGCGATTGAGAATGTGATCAAAGTTGGCCTTGCTCTTGGTGGTAATATTGCCGACTTTTCCGAATTTGATCGCAAAAATTATTTCTATCCCGATATTCCAAAAGCCTACCAGATTTCGCAATATAAATACCCAATAGTATCAGGTGGGCATTTACTTGGTGTGGATATTACACGTGTTCACCTCGAAGAGGATACTGCTACATCATCTCACTCAAACGAAGGCTCACTTGTCAATTTCAATCGCGCGGGTGTGCCACTAATGGAGCTTGTTACTGAGCCTTGTATTCATGATACTGATACACTTTCGGCTTTTGCTCATGAATTACAGACACTCCTCCGATATTTAAATGTTTCCGATGCAAATATAGAGAAGGGTCAAATGCGTGTAGAGGTAAATATTTCAGTTTCCACTGACCCAAACAAATTGGGTGTTCCAACCGAAGTCAAAAATATTGGCTCATTCCGCTCTGCGGTAAAAGCCGCTTTGTATGAGCAAAAAAGAATGATTGACTTAATTGAAGAAGGGAAAATTGGTGAGATAGTCAAAGAGACTCGTGGTTGGGATGATGCGAAGCAGAAAACAATTTCCCAGCGTTCAAAAGAGAATGCCGAGGATTATAGATATTTCCCCGACCCAGATCTGCCCAAAATGTATTTACACAAAGCCTTTGATATAGAGAAAATGAGGAGTGAATTGCCAGAATTACCAGAGGCAAAAAGACTTCGATATCGAAATGATTACGGCATCAAGGATGAAGATATAGAAAGCTATATTGAGGATAGGGAATTAGGAGCATGGTTCGAAAATCTCGCAACTGTTCTGTCCGACCAAACGAAGATAAAAACAGCATCCAACTACATAACCTCCGACTATCTCGGCTTGAAAAAATCAAATCTGGAAGTCCGACTTCCAGATATTAAGAATTTTGCTGAGCTGATGAATATGGTTGCCGATGGGATGATCTCTTCACGTGTGGCAAAGGACATCCTTGCCATGATCGTCATCGCGGATGAGTCGCCGATGAAAATTGCGACAGAGAAAGACTTGATACAGAAAAATGACGAGGGTGCATTAAAAGAAATCGCGAAGATTGTTATTGATGCTAATCCTGTTGTGGTAGCAACATACAAAGGTGGTAAAGAGAATGCATTAATGTCATTAGTAGGCCAAATAATGAAAGAAACAAAAGGCTCCGCCAACCCTGCGCTTGTGCAGAAAATTTTAAAAGAATTAATGGTATAATTTTTGTATGTCTAAAAAAGTAATTATTTTAATTATAATAATTGTTATATTGTGTGTATTTTTTCTATCTTATCCTTCACAAGGACCATTGCCAAGTTGGAGAGCTGGCTGGTAACTATTAATTTTTTTTATATGGAAATCAAACTTGGAACATATAAACATTTCAAGGGGCATACTGTCGAGGTTATTGCCGTTGCAAAGAATTCGGAAAATTATGATGAGGAGTTTGTGGTGTATACACACCCAATAGATGGTCACGATCAGACATGGATTAGACCGCTTAACATGTTCCTCGAGAATGTAGAACGCAATGGATATAACGGTCCACGATTTGAATATATTGGTAAATAAAAAAGGGCTCAGAATTTTGTTCTGAGCCCTTTTTGCTGATAGATTTGAAAATAGTCTTTCGGAGCGCTATGTAAATTGATAGCATTTGAAAACAGACAAATAAATAATCACTGCTTTCAAATAGTATGTACACCAAAATTATGTCTGCCATAATGTTGATATACCACCCCAGCTTTTTGTTTCTTGCTACTAGTAACCCACCAATCAGGAATGCTCCCGAAGATGTTGTTTCTAGTATTTCACTATCCGCATAAATAAAGTAAACTATTACTACAGAAATCGCCACGAAGGACATCATGCTGTCAGTTCTAGTTACTTTTTCAATACCAGACTTCCATTTATAGAAGCCGTAGATAGTAAAGGGTACATTTAGCATCTCGACGATTGCTAAAATATAATATTCCTTAAACAAGAAAAAAATTCCGGTCAAAATGCAGGCGATTGTCGCCAACAGTCAGCCGAATGACTTTCCTCTCGCAAGCAAGTGCTCGCTTAGTACAGATACAAGGGCTACTATCAGCTCAAACCCATGTACGAGGATCGTACTTTGCATTGTGATGAACGTCTTAAAGTTCTTTTACATTGTACACCTTTTTGATATAATACAAATATATGAAAACCCCCGAAAGAATTTTCAATTGAATTTCGCCGGAGGAGAGATATTATTAAATAAGTCTAAATTTAAATTACATGAGTGAAAATTCAAACGGGGCAAGAATCAAAGTAGCTATAAATGGTTTTGGGCGCATAGGGCGTGCATTTTTCAAAATTGCTTGGGATCATCCTGAAATAGAGATAGTCGCAGTCAATGACTTGGGTACACTAGAGTCACTCGCGTATTTGTTGAAGTACGATACAGTGTACGGCAAGTTTGGTAAAAAGGTAGAAGTAGTCGATGGTGGTATTAATGTAGATGGTAAATTTGTGAAATTTATTTCTGAGAAGGACACAACCAAGCTTCCATGGGGAGCACTCGGTATTGATGTAGTTGTAGAGTCCACAGGTCTATTTACAAATTATGAAAAAGCCAAATTCCATATTGATTGCGGAGCGAAAAAAGTGGTGATTAGTGCCCCAGCAAAAGGCGACGGCACTGTACCAGGCGAGATGATCCTAACAGGTATCAATGAAGAGAAATTTGGCACATGTGATATCACGTCTACTGCATCTTGCACTACAAATGCTGTCAGCCCTGTGATCGCAATACTAGACGAAGCAATCGGTATCGAGAAAGCAATGCTCTCTACTACACACGCATATACTGGTACTCAAGCTCTTGTCGATGGACCAAGCAAGAAGGACCTTCGTGAAGGTCGTGCTGCTGCACAAAATATGGTCCCATCTTCCACTGGCGCTGCTGTTGCCGTTGGTAATGTGTATCCCAAACTTTCAGGACTTTTCGATGGTATATCTATACGAGTTCCAGTACCAGCTGGGTCTATTGCCGATGTGACATTTATTGCCAAGCGTGCAACTACAGTCGAAGAGGTAAATGAGGCACTAAAGAAATCAGCTCTAGATTCCCGTTGGCAAGGTTTGTTTACTGCTACAGATGAGCCGATAGTTTCGTCTGATATTTTAGGAGATTCACATGCCTCAATAGTAGATCTTGCAATGACTCGCGTTGTAGGTGGGAATT
>JADLCZ010000071.1 GCA_020846955.1 Candidatus Nomurabacteria bacterium | reverse complement strand
TCTTTTAAATCTGTTCTGTTTCCCCAATCAATCTCTCCTCCGATTTCTTTTAGATTACCGAGGTCTTCGATATTACTGTTTTCGAAGTATGCATCGCCTTTTATTTCTTTTAGATTACCGAGGTCTTCGATATTACTGTTATAGAAGTTTGCCCAACCTCCGATGCTTGTTAAGTTTTTGAGGTTTTTGATTTGACTGTTTTCGAAGTTTGCCCAACCTCCGATACTTGTTAACTTTCCAAGGTTTTTGATTTGACTGTCTTCGAAGTCTGCAGATCCTCCGATGTTTGTTAAGTTTCCTAAGGATTTGATATTACTGTTTCCGAAGTTTGCAGAACCTTTTATTTCTTTTAATTGTCCTAAGTCTGTTAAGGTTTTGTTACCTCTTAAATCTAAATTGCCTTCCCAGATTTTAGTATTAATTTTTGATTTCATTGAAATGTTTTTTAATTTAGTAAATTAGGCTCTTTTTTGACTTTATGAGTATATCCGTTTAACCTAAGAGGATATTGTATCTTATCTTTCCAGAATTTAAACTTCCTCTCTAATTGTTTACATTTTTTAAATTCATCTTTTGCGAATTTAAAGTGATCTTTCAAGTTTTTCATTCTTGGAATTTCATCAAAATACATCTCATTTAGTAAGTCATTCAAAATAGGTATAAAGATATGCTCAATCTTACCTTTGTTCGAACTCTTATCAATAATTGCTATTTCTTCTCCTTTGGATAGATAAAATAACAATTCATCAGGAACTGACCATAATAATCGTTTCCAATTTTTCTGCTCAATATCCGTAGAACGGAAATATACCATTCGTTCTCCTATACATTGACCAAGATTATAGTAGGTTTTCATAATGCTATTGAGTTGGTTGAGTTAAAATCATAATCGGTTGTGGTGGTATTTTATTCTCTACTAAGAATTGCATATCTCTTTCAATTATATCAAAATATTCAAAAAGAGTTTGTTTCGTTACTATCGGTATCCAGTATGTTGATTTCAACTCCACCGATATTAAAAGATTCAGTAAGATATTTTAATCCTTTTTTGTTCAACCATTCAATCCCAAAACATACGGTCTCGATTCCATCTTCAATAACAAACCTGAGATTGCCTGCGGTAATTATTTCAAACGTTTTATCCTCCATTCTATATACTGTATCAGCATTCAATAAACATGCCCCGTCTTTAAGGACAAGAATTTTTACCGTCATTTTAATGGGGGTTAATTTCCCCACACTTACCAATTTTGCAAATCTGTTATCCCCTGTTACCATTTAGAGATAAACTATTTAATTTTATCAAGTTCATTTTGTGTTGGCAAATTTCTTCTACATTCCTTTTTGCTATAATTAATTCATTAATGTGATTATTTGCCTCTATCAGCATTTCAATCAACCTATCTTTTTTAATCTTGTTATACATTTTCGCTTTCATTTCGATTGTTTGTATCATATTGTTTAGGTTTTTCATTTTCAAAATAATTCTAATTGTCCGCTAAACTTTGTGGGGTGTAGTTTCCAGACTATGTTAGGTCTGCCGGTGACCGGATTCTTTCTTCGTTCAGTATCTGTCATGATTATTTCATCTTTTCTGAGTTCATTCAGACGGGCCGATACAATATGAACGGCAATGCCCGTTTTGGCTTCTATTTCCTGCATAGTCCAGCCGTCATGAAGTGTAAAACAATTGATGATTTTATTGTATTGCTTTTCCGTTGAATTTGAATCCGCCATTGTGATTTTGTAGGATTCGTTGCGAGTTTGTTCCGAATAATAACCTTGACGAGTTTTCATGTTGATTGGGTTTAATTTTTAAATTCAATATAATATAAAAAAAATATTTCTAAAAATCAATATAAAAAATTTTAATAACATCCATATAATTTCCCAACACTATCAACAGTGAATTCAACATGTTCTTCATCAATAACTGCTCCGAAACATACCATACTGTAATCAGGAGGAAAATGTGTATCTGCTTCTACATCAACCACTATAAGGTTTGTTTTCATTTAAATATTTTCTTGATTTTATCAATTTGTTCTTTTATTTCCTGCTCAGATAATCCTAATAATTTATAATACTTTTCTCGTGCATCTAAGAATAACATTTTATACAAATTCGATGTTATCATACTGCATAACAGTAATGCGATTAAACATAGTATAGCAATTAAAGATATCATTAGATAAATAATTTCTGGTTCCATTTTAATCTTTTTTGTTTCTTAAATAATAATAACGTTAATATCTATATCTTTTTAGTACAGATTCTTTACATGGAACTAATTTTTGGATATAATTTTTATTTCGTACTTTATCGCCACTTGATATGCAGTAATCTTTTATATATTGTTCATTTGTTTTTGGAATATATTTACTTGGAGGTTGGGAATTTTTAAATATTTCTTTATTCGTATATGTAATCATAACATCCGTAAGGCGATTCCAACACATGTAAATTGCCCAATCATTAGCATATCCTTTAACTGCTACCCAGAAAAGTTCTTTTCCAACATTTCTATCTGTCATATATATTTCTTCTGGAGAATTTATTGCAATTCCCTCTGCAAAAACTTCGTTTGAATTAAATTCCTCAAACTTTTTAAGTGTCAACATATCTTTTGGTTTAATTTTTGTTTCTTAAATAATAATAATCTATGATTGATGATACTAACATTTCTACTCTTGATGTTGGAATATTTGGTTTAAACGATATTAATCCTTCAGTATCTATCAATGTTATTTCATCATTCTTGACATTTACCGAAATTCCCTTTGATTCTAAATGTTCAATTATTTCATCATAAGCAAATGCTGAAATACCTTCAACTGGTGGAGCAACACTTGAAGTTGGTAATAACTGAACATGACTTAACTTATATATAACTTTCCCATCCTTATCGATAGGATAAACATATTTATATTCTGAGATTTGTGGTATAAAACCTTCCTCAAATAAAATTGCTGCACTATCTTTGCTAATGATTTCCATTATTTGTTTTGTTTTGTTTTGTTTTGTTTATTCGATATTTTCATTATAACCAACGAGGTGGTTTTGGTTTATTTGGAAAGTTAATATCAGATGCGAAATACTCAATGAAAGCTATGACTATGGCTATTGTACCAATAACTCCAAAAACTGATATAAAAAGAGTCAATATAACATCTACCCATGTATTATTATCAGGATCTTTCCCTCTTATTTTCTTACATAATAAGAAATTTAGTATTGAACAAATAAACCAGATGATGATTAATGTTTCCATTATTGTTTATTTTAAGTTGATAAATTTATATTCCAAATCGCCAACAGCGTTTAGCTGCGACACGTTATGGGGCAAGCGATTTCTCGCCACGCAATAATTTGAGCGAATGGAAAATCTTCATCACTAAAATTCAATATTGTTCCATCATCAAATAGCACTTCAAAATCTCTGTCATTAGGCATAGCTTTTAGATTTTCCTCATTATCCTTAACGAATCGCCAGCCCATAACATCGGTTTTGCGTAATACCTGCTTTTGTAAATTATCAGCAAGACCATTATCATATGCAGATAGAAATTTACTTGCTTCGTTCCAATATTCAATAGCTATAAATTTTTCCATGCATTCTTTATACGCTTGATTTTCATATTGAATACGTCTTGCCAAATCATTAGCCATTAATTTAACCCAATCAACAGATGAGTTTTCGTGGTCTTTATCTATCCACGCTTTTGCAATTTGATAAATGTCTTGTTCTGTCATTTTAATTAAATTTTGTAGAAGCCCAGCCGCTAACAGCGGTTTTGCTCCACCGCTGGACAGTTGATGCACTGTTATTAAAGTTTATTCAATGCGGCACTGCGCCAAGCCGCAAAACGTCATAACCAATAGGGGGTGGACTGCTCCGAATTAACTTTATCGTTCAAAAAATTAAAACAAAAAAGCCCAACCACAATGATTAAATTTTATTCAAGAACCACGTTCTTGATTTTGTTACTATTGCATTTTTAACTTTCTTTTCGTCAAGGTTATTATTTACAATAGTGTCATTTTCTTCTTTCAAAACATCACGAACAACCCAACTTAAAAATTGACCTGTATTTTTAGAATCAACTTCAATATTGTTTTCTTTAAAGAAAGTGACGCCCTGTTCAAGTCTATTTTCGGTTATAACAGAATCTACAAATTCATTTATCGAGTTCATTACTTCCGCATCAATCGGATTTAGTTTTTTTACTTTCGTAACGCTATGCTTTTCTCCTTTTGATTTAAACTTCAAATCTTGGTCAATTTCGGCAGTAAAAACAATCCCTTCGCCAACGCCTTCTTTACCAAAGAATTTACCAACAGGGCAACATTCCTCTACCGCAATAGTCATTTCAATAATTTGATTTTGTGCCAATTCTGGATTATTAAAATCAATCTCTACTTCAAAAGTAGGGAATTGTAAAATATTGTAAATGTTGTTTTGATTATCGTGCAAATACAAAGGTAGTTCAACCCAATTATCATCAGCCTTTACTCCAAAAATCACAAACATTTTTGGTAAACCGTTTATAGCTACACCTTTTTGAATATTCCCACCACACCATTCTCCATACACGGCACAATATTCATTATACTGAATGTTACTGAACAAAAATGATAAATCAACCTTCATCATTTCAGCCATAAAGTTTGCATTATCTTCTTCAAGTGATAACACTCTTTCTCTACTTTGGAACTCCAATCTTCCATCTGAATATTTTACAATACCAGCATTTGTTCCGTGAAGTTTCACAGTTCCCCTAAATTTTAATATAGGATAGTTTTCTGTATGTTGGTAAATTGCTTTACCATCTTCGTCTTTACCTTTGTAATCGTGTCTTGATTTTACTTCTCTGATTATATTTCTAAACTGTTGAATGCTTGAATACTTTTTCATTTCCTTATTTCCCAATTTGTTCTTAGATTATTTTCCATCACTAAAATTATTTTTATTAAAAACCTTTGTTTTTATTTTTTTCGTAGGTGTTATATACAGTTAGCAGTAATAATTTTATCCTGCCAACGCACCTGTTACAATGCCATTCTATGCTTTATCAATTCGTCAATCTTTTGAGTGAATGTCTTTTTCACATAATCGTATGGGCAACTTTCTCCACTTCTTTCAGCAGGGTCTTTTGTTGTTTCTTCATACTTTTCTTTTAATCGCCAATAGGTTTCCGCCCATGCGATAAATTCTTCGCCAACAGTTAATCTCATTGGTTCTTGTGTTGGTTGTACTTCGATAATTTCTTCCATTTTATTTTAGTTTTTATGTTGTGAGCATCCCACGCTCGAAAGGGATAAAATTACATACTGCTAACAGCGTATAAAAAACATTAAAACGATTTTTTATACGCAAAACGATTCGTGCATCTCTTTACCTATTTTGTTAAAATATTATAAAATGATTCTGGTAAATATATATTCTCTACTTCAATTGCTTCCATAAATAATGGAGCTATATTTTCTGGCTTTAATCCAGCTAAACCACAACCAATTTCTGTTACAAGAAATTTTAACTCAGAATTCTGTTTACAAAACTCTATAAACTCTCTAATATATCCATTTATCTCCTCTATATTAAGAGATCTCTTTGCGAATTGTCCTTTGGTAGGTATTGCATAAGTTCTTCCTTGTAATCCACTGTATTTACCAAATTCGGCTCCCCATTGTAAAGCTGTTTTGGCTGCTCCAGCTCCATGTATTCCTGATAAATTTGATCCGAATACAAAGATTTCATTTTCTTTTAATTCTGTTATATTTGAAGTTGATATTCTTTTCATTTTAAACTTCTTAGCCCCCTGCCGGTTGCGACGCCCGGCTTACGCTTTAGGGAGGAATGCATATTACTTAGAATAATGATTAGTTAGATGTTCTTTCACAATTTTTTTTAGCTCTTGAAATGCTTGTGTGTGGAAAGATGAAACAAAACTTGCTTCATCTTCGACTTTTTTTACTCTTTCCACAATTTCGTGGAAATTCATATCAATATGAGTTCGGAAGCAGCTTTCTTCTTCTAACACTTCAAAACTGGCAATTGGTTTCCTTATCTCATAGCCCGTTTCGTTTGAAACGGGTATGTGAAAAGATACCACACCCTTAACATCTTCAATTTCAATTTCTCTAACGAGATGCATTTCCGTGCCAGTCCATATTTTTATTTGGCAGTTGAGTTTTTCATTAAGCCAAAAGATTTGTTCTGCCAAATCTTTGTTGAATTCTTTTTGTTTTTCTAAGTTTTTCATTTTTGTTTTAGTTTAAAACTTCTTTGCCGGTTTCTGTCATTTTAAATTTTAAATCTTATATAATATAATAATTCTTTTCATTAAAATCAATAGGAAAAAAAATATATTATATCAGCATTCTCTTTCAATATTAAAAACATCCTTTAAAATAATATTTCCTTTCAATTGTGTTTTCATTTTGTGTCCGGAGAGGGATTTGAACCCTCACTGCCAAGGCAACAAGATTTTAAGTCTTGCGTGTATACCAATTTCACCACCCGGACAAATATCATTTATATACTGCTCTTGAATTTTAATTTACTGCTTTATCGAACATCCGCAAGCAATCAGTTAGGTATTCAGCCAATGTGAACTACCCATTTGCTAAAGACAAATGGGCTTCGGGTTTCACAGACCTGTGCTTCTCGAAAGAAGTCTGATTTAAGTCTCCACCCGTGTAATCGCCAGTCCCTGACGATATTATTTTTAATCCTT
>JADLCZ010000070.1 GCA_020846955.1 Candidatus Nomurabacteria bacterium | reverse complement strand
GCTGTCTGTGTAGCTGATATATCACTCGCAAAACACTTGATTATTTTATTGACCTTTGTTTGAGTAATTCGTTTGAATTTATATGGCATTTCTAGATTTTAGCATGATTTTGCTAGTCTAGAGCCTTTATCAAATATACTATTGCTTGTAAATGAAATGGTTTTTAATGATTTTTGAGAGTTTTGTAAATTTACGTAACATATTTCTTTTAAATAAAAATATTACTTTTTTTTCAAAAAAAAAAACAATAAATCTTTTTCTCCATTATTATATTTATTTAAATCTTCTATGCATGTGTCATAATCATGTTCTATTCCTGCTCTATCTAAGTATATCCAGTTTTTAGTTATATTATAACCCAACCCCCAATATCCATCACTTGTGTTGTATTGCGACCAGTATTTTGGAGCTATTACCTTTTTAACTTTTTGATTAAGCCAAGTAGGGAAGAATGCAAAGCTAGAGTTTGAAAGGATAAGATAATAAGCATTGTTGATTATTGAATAATCGCTGCCTATTGATTCATGAGATATTTTAAATTTTGGGAAAAATCTTTTAGCGGTTATCGTATCATCTGTTACGACCACAAATTCCATTTCCGGATTAATTTTTTTCATATTGAGTATCGCATCATCCCAATATTTTTGTGGTAAAAAGACATTCCTGATTCCAACGTATTCTCCACCACGAAAATTAATAATACATATATTATTGTTTGAATAATTTAAATTTTCATAACCATCCCTAATTTTAAGCCAATTTCGGATTTCTTCTTTTTTGTGGATTATGTATTTTTCATCTTGCATATATCCATCAATTTTTGTGTGATCTTTTATGTTAACAAGATCATTGTCGTAAGTTCGTATGTCTGCCTTTGTTATTGGGTGTAGAATTTCTTTTTCGGCATAATAATATTGAATACTGTTTGGTAATACTGTAGGGGGTCCACCTTCTGGACCTGTGCCACCATTTACCACTTTTCCAAAGTCCAAATTCATGAAGTCTAAACACTTAAATTTTTCAGGATGCATAATGCCAAAATCATAACCTTTATCTTCTGCAATTACACGCGTAACAACATAACACCATAATTGATTTCCAAGTCCTTGTCCATTATATATCTCAGTTACTATCATATTTTTATTATCCTTAAGATGCTTTTAATATGTAATTTAATATAAGCCATTAGTATTTCTGGGTGTGAAAAAATAGTATTATTATGCTTTTTAAGCATATAAGAAAATTCTTTAAATTGGGAGGAAATTGTATTTCGAGTATTTGTTATCTGATGCTCATGTTGTCTTACAACAACATTTATGTCGTCTAAAATCTTTGGTTTGCCAAATCGGTCATAATTACTTTTATAGTAATCACAGTCATTTAAGCTCCAGTTGAATGTAGGGTTTAGAAGACAAATATTTTCATTTTTAACAGTTATTACTGAAGGGGTACCGATAGTATTTCTGCCATAGTGAATATAATTATTATATTTTGGGTAATGTGTATTTGTAAAAGTTTTCCCATCTTTTGTATGTGTGCATGCTGTAGCCAGCCAGTAGTCATTTTTGATATCAAAATTATCTACAATCTTTTGGAGAGAAGTTTCATTATAAAGAAAATCATCCATTAAAAGTATTTTAATGATTTCTCCGTCCGCATTTTTCATCGCATTATTTAAATTTCCACATAAACCTATCTCCTGTGTGTTTTTAACATATTTAATAGAAAGTATATCCTTATATTCATCACAGATATTTTTAATAGAATCATCTTTGGAATCATCTGAAATGATGATATTAAAATTTTTAAAAGTTTGTTTTAAAAATATATCAAAATTTTCTCTTAAAAAATTAGCTCCAACACCTGACATTTCGTATGTTGGGATACAAATACTGAGGTAGGGTGTTTTTATTGAATTACTCATATTAAATAACTTAAATAGGATTTTATTTTAAAAATTAAATTTTCTTTTAAAAGACTTAAGGATGTTTATTACTCTTTGTTTCAATCTATTAAATTTTAATAGATTGTCATTTTTAAATTCAAAATTTGGATATATGTGATTTTTGCCCTCATGTTTATGAAAAGCAAAAGGAGTGACTCCCTTTGCTTCAGGGATTGGTACTTCTTGAGAAAAATGGACAGCAAGCTCAAGAGGAGCAAAAACACATCCATTTTCTTCAAAAATATGTCTCATATTTACACAAATATAGCCATCTTCATTATAAAATCCATGAAATGGCTTCCACTCCATATTGATTTTCTTAGGTAAATCTAAAAGCTTCTTTGATCTTAATGACACACTGTTGCCGACTCGTTGGATTTTCCCATTAATATCTCGAAATGTAATATCATCTTTTGGAATTGGAAATGGTGCGCCAATATAATCATATTTTAAAAATTCGTCATTCCAACTTTCAGGATTAACTACAAAACCATCTGGATGAATAAGTAAGGCAAAATCTGTTTCTATATGGTCTCCGAGGTCAAAAACAATTGCTTTATTCCACTCATCGATTGAATTGGTTGGGGCAATTATATTTTTTACAGCACCGAACTCGATGTTTTTTGTACTGTAGTCAAGAGCATTCTGGTGCTGTTCTTTGTATTTTTCTGAGCCAAAAGTACAGAGGGTTACATTTGGCAATTGCAATTTATTCATAATCTTTTGGTATCAAATTAATACCTATTTTTTTATTGTAATCATCTACTTTGTTTGGTAGTACATCTGGACGAGTTCTTTTTGCTAATTCAAAAAGAGTTTTTCTTCCGGTGCCTAAGTATTTGAAATCTGATTTTTTATTCCAAGTTTTAACAATTTCAGCAAGTAATTTCGCAATTACATCAACATAATCACCTTGTGTGTATTGATCATCGTAAGCATAAGGAAAAGGGAATGGGTTTGGCTTAAATGATGTACGAAGGATAAGATGTTGTGGGTGGCTTTTAACAATTTCTTCCCCGATTTTTTTTGTTAAGGCATATACTCCTAGGGGATTTTCACAATACTCAGTTGATATGTATATAAAAGGGGTGTCCTTGTATGTTTGTACTAAATTAAAAGTTCCATAAATATTTTCTTGAAAACATTTATCTGCTTCAGTTTCAGCTTTTAGGGTATCAGTATATCCTCCCATGTGTAGGATGATATCGTAATCTCCTTTAACTATCGGTAGAGTAAAATCCATTTGTTCTTTACCAACATAATCTCCAGTTAGGTGTTTTTTAAGTTCCGCGGCAAGTCTACCAGTACCGCCTGTAATTAAAATCTTATTTGGCATAAAATTCTTTTACTTTTGAAATTATGAGGTTAACTTCTTCGTTTGTAAGCGCATTGTGGACTGGCAGGGAAAGTAGCTTGACCCACTCACGATCAGTTACAGGGAGAGGTCTTTTAACTGCCTTTTTCCAATAAGTCATTTCTGAGAGTGGTTTGAAGTGTACACTTGTAGCAATATCGTTTTGGGCAAGGAATTCACCCAATTCATTTCTATTCTCACATTTCATAGTATAGTACTGCACCGTATGTGAATGCATAGGGATTTGGATCTGAGGCATATCTTTGAATCCTTCGTTGTACATACTTTCAATTTCTCTTCTACGAGCATTTGTCTCCTCAAGTCGGCGGAGCTGGCCGAGGCCAACCACTGCTTGAACATCTGTCATATATGCTTTGATACCTTGTGATTGAGTAATATCGTAATCCCAGGTATATTTCTTGCCTATAGCTCTGTCGTATGTAGACTTCTCTACGCCGAGCCATGTAAGTGTGCGCAATTTTTTATAAACTTCTTCATCGTTTGTTGTAATTGCACCTCCATCCCACATTGGCAGGCTCTTTACCGCTTGGAAGGACCATATTGTTATATCTGACTCAATGCCAGCACCTGGTGTATGCATTGCGTGAGCGGCGTCTTCGATAATAAGGCCCTTAAATTTTTCTCTTAAGCCTTTAATATCTGCAAGTCTTCCATGTGAATCTACTGTAATTATAGCTTTTGTTTCTGGAGTGATGATCACTGTTTTTGGATCAAGGCACAGAGTGTCGGGATCAATGTCCGCAAAAGTCACATCCATATTATTCCATTCACCAACAATAGCATCCGAGACGAATGTCATAGGAGTTGTGATCAATTCACCACCATTTATATTGTATACTTTCAAACATAGATCAAGCGCAGATGTTCCAGAATTCATACCTACACAGTATTTAGCACCTACGTATTCGGCAAATGTCTTTTCAAACTCCTGGGTTTTTGGTCCGAAACCCCACCACCCACTATCAAGAACCTCGATAAGTTCTTTCTTTGTTTGTTCATCAATTGTTGGTCTTAATACTGGTATCATATAGCTTATTTAGATAACTAATAATAGTGCTATTTTACCATAATTTTATTATAGACAGAAGGGCAAAAGGTTACCTTATCAACTATTGACATAATGTCATAATGATGACATTTTTGTAACGAGTTTCTTATTATGTTTTTTAATAATATTCTTATGTTAAGGCCTATTTACTTTATACCACTCTATTGTTTTTTGTATGCCTTGTTCGAACGTTACGGTTGGATTCCATCCTAACTCTTGAGTTATTTTGGAGTGATCCATTGCGTATCGCATATCGTGACCTTTTCTATCCTCAACATATTTTTTTAATGTATCTGGTTTGTCTAATAAGCTCAAGATCGTATCGGCAATTTGGTTACCATTTTTCTCTGAATCGCCACCAATACAATAAGTCTCGCCAAGCTTACCCTTATGAAG
>JADLCZ010000069.1 GCA_020846955.1 Candidatus Nomurabacteria bacterium | reverse complement strand
AGCGACAGGGTGCGGGAGCGCCATGCCAAATCTCATCTCTACACTCTAATACAAAAGAACCCAGTTTCTCTTATACTGGGGTTTGGGGAGGAATTTTCCATTTGCTCCGCTTTCTTTTTGGCGGGAGGGGAAGTTCATAAAATCCAAACTCAAAATACATCGACTCGGGCATTATACCATTTTTATCTGACGGCTGTAATGTAACGCTGGTAGGGGTGCACCCTCGGCATCCGCCTCGGGCATTTCCGCTAGGGCTACTCGCGCCTAGGTGCCTATGAGCAGGCAAAGCCTGCGCTTCTTGGGGAGAGGAAGTTTCCTCTCCCCGGGTCGGGCTACTTCTCGCAGAGATTACTCGCGAGAAGTTCCGCCCTCGCCATCCCCACTCCACGCTTTGCAATATGGATTATGTGGTGTCGCTTTCGCTACTAGATTTTAGTGTGCTATACAACTTCGGCGCTCATCCTTTAGCCATGGACGCCACTAGCGGAAATGCCCGAGGCGGAATACTTATGCTTGCCCCGAGTTTTCGTGATTACACGAAAACTCTGCCCACCCGTGCGCGCATTATTTTTGCTCCCAGTATTAATTATCTAGGATTAATTTCTATGTCTGGTCCATTCGGTATTCCATCTGGATCATTGCAATCAGGAGTATAAAAATCATAAAGTGCTTTCTCTGCTCCATCACGATCACCTTGACTGCTAACCTCAGCAAACGAAAATTCTGCATGATACTTTTTTAGTCTTTCAGCCAAACACTCATTTTGTTCATTTTTTAGATCTAAGTGTTCTTTAAGTCTTCTATCTAGATCATTTGCTTGACCAATATATCTAACAGCAAGTTTTCCATCTTTTTGTTTAATACCTATTTTGTAAACACCAGCATTTGTGGGTGCATATTTTTGCACATTATCGGAAGTATATTCATAATACCCCTGCCATGTTAATTCTATTTTTCTCTTCATAATAAAAATTTAATTTTTAATTAGTAATACAATCTGGAAGGTGTGCTTTTTGATCGCTATTGTGTGTGCAATCCCGAAATCCCTGCGTGCTGTATGTCGTATCAAACACTCAAGCTCTATCGACTAAGTCACTTTTTCCAAGTCCCTATTTTTTACGATTGTATGGAGATTGGTTTGTCGGACGAAGACTAACACCAAGCTCACTTGCTTTTGCACGAACACCATTTTCTGGACGACCAAGTTTTAAACTAATAACCCGAGTAGGGGTATTTTGTTTTGCTAGTTGAGAAAGTTTATTCTTCTCACTTGGTGTCCATTGTTTACCTGCATTTCTTATGTATTTAGGCATAAAATGTTTTTAATTAATTTTTTATAATATCGACCAAAATCCCACCTGTTAATAACTCCACTTGCACTTGAAAAGTGTTTCAAGTATAATATAAGTATATTTGAAAGAAGTTTGAAAGTCAAGTATAAAAATTTTTATGATAACAAAAAAACAAAAAGAGATTTACGATTTTATCGTATCCTATGCAAAAGATACAGGACATGCTCCTTCTTTAGAAGAAATCGCTGAACATTTTTCATTTCTTGCCTACCCCTCTTCGGCTTATTATCATGTTAAAAAATTACAAGATGAGGGTTATATTAAAAGAGAATCTAATATTCCTAGGTCTATTGGTATTTATGCGGATAAAGAAATAAAAACTCCATTCTTAAAAAATGCAGGTCTAGATTCTATAAGAATTCCAATTTTAGGAGCAGTAAATGCTGGTCCAGCTACTATTTTTGCAGAAGAAAATATTGAGGGTTATCTAAAGGTTTCTCGTAGTTTACTAAATAGAAAAGATGGGATTTTTGCTTTGCGTGTTGAGGGTGATTCTATGAATAAAGCAAGGATTGGGAAGAATGATATTGAACAAGGCGATTTTGTATTAGTTGATTCTCAATATAGAAATCCCAAAAACGATGACATTGTTCTTTCTGTAATAGACGATTGTGCAAATATCAAAAAATTTGAAAAAGATAGCAAAACAGGTGAGGTCAAACTGGTTTCAGAATCTACAAATCCAAAACATAAACCTATTTTTATATCAAGTAAAGATGATTTTATGATAAATGGAAAAGTTATCAATGTGATTAAAAAATAATTAATAAAAATGTTATAATTAGAACATCTCATGAACGAAATTTTTAAAATTTATAATTCACTACCTAATTACTATCTAGATTCACAAAATATTTTAGTGAAACTTTTTAGCTTCTTTGAAGATGAACCAATTCTAGAGAACCAAACCGATGAATTACTTTATAGAAGTTTGCAAACTAAAAATAAAATTGATCCTTTAAAGATTTATCAATTTATTGGTCTAATACACCAAAAGAAAAAAGAGTCCGAAAAGATTGTAAACACAGATAAAAGAAAACACTTCGGTATTTATTATACAGATTATTCAATAGCACGTTTAATTGCCAAAGAAAGTCTTAGTAATTCAAAAAAACAAGATCTTTTAAATTTGAATTTTTATGAACCATGTTCTGGTACAGGTATTTTTATTATTGCATATATAGATGAAGTCATAGATAAAACCGGGAACCTTAATTCTAAAGTTTTCCAAAAGTTTATTGATCAAATTTATTTTTCAGACATAGATTCTGATGCCATTGATCTTTTGGTTAGAATTTTACCTCTTTATGTTAAATCTAAATACTCTATATCAATAAAAATAAACCAAAAAAATTATTTTAAAGGGGATGTCTTATTTGATAATAAAAATGGAGAAATTAGAAAGATAGACCCAAAGGATATCTTTGGAATCATAAAAGGTTTTGATGTTGTCTTAACAAACCCTCCTTATAAATTACTGAAGGCAAACGGAGATAAATACAAAGATGAATTAAATTCAAATCAACACGCACTTGATATCAAAAGTATTTTGGAGTTTATTAGGGAGAATAATTTATATAAATATAACCAAGGAACACTCAATTATTACAAGATTTTTTTAGAAGAAATTTTGGAAAACTATACCCATTCATCAAGTAAAATTGGTGCCATAATTCCAATTACATTACTTAATGATAAGCAAAGTGAGCTTCTAAGAAAAAGAATCATTAATAAATATAAATTATTTAAAATTTATATAATTCCGGAGAAAAATGAATTCTTTCCGGATATATCTCAAGCTTTTTGTTTTTTTGCTTTAGATAAAAAAGAGCCTGGAAAGATTATAAGAATTAACCCAAAAGTAATTAATCAAACTGATTTTAATAATGAGGGTGTTGAGGTAAACATTGATCATATTGAAAACATAAGCGAAACCGCACCAATTGTTATAGAAAATGAAATTGGATGGAAAATTCTAAAGAAATTGAATTCTTTTCCTAAACTTAGAAGTTTAGCTTCAGTTTGTAATGCCAGAGGTGAATTAGATTTAACTTTAGATAAAGATTATATAACTAAAAAGAGGACATCCCTACCTCTTTTAAGAGGTAATAATGTAAATGAGTTTTCTTATGAACTTGGTGAATTTTTTACAGATGAAAAATTCATGAAAAAAACAGCAGAAAAAAATAAATATATATCAAGAGAAAGATTAGTATGTCAACAAATATCAAACATACATCTTGAAAAACGTTTAAAATTTACAAAAATACCCGAAAACATTGTTCTAGGTAATTCTTGTAATTTTTTAACTTTTGACGAAACACTTTTTGGGAATCAAGAAGTAGGATTGGATTATTTACTGGGAGTACTTAATTCAATGTTATTAAATTGGAGATTCAAAATAACAAATTCAAATAATCATATTAGTAATTATGAATTAGCAGAATTGCCAATTGCTATACCTTCAATTTCAGATAAAAAAGAAATTGAGAAATTAGTTTATCTTATTAAAGATAATGGCGATAGAGAAAATGTATATAAGTTGAATATGAAAGTATTTGAATTATATGGTCTAAACAAAGAAGAAATTAATTATGTATTAGGAAAGCATGAAAAATTAGTCAGCTCAGTTTTAAAACCACAAAAAGAAAGTTTATTTACATATGGTCTATAATCACACAACTTACACACTTAGTAAAAATGACCTTAAAATGGTCAAGTCTGTTCCGCCTGGTGGAAATTGGAAAAATATTCCATTAGATATACCTTCAAAAAGACTTGAACAAATAAGAGTTTCAGGGGGGAGAACAACCCTATATGGTCGTCTTGCTTTTGAAAAACCTAGCTACACAATAACAACCTATTTTAACCGTCCTGGTAATGGAACCTATATTCATCCAATTCATGATCGTGTTATAAGTGCTCGCGAAGCAGCTAGATTTCAATCGTTTCCAGATAGTTATGTTTTTCGAGGGTCAAAAGGGTCTTTTTGTAAACAAATTGGTAATGCGGTTCCTCCATTGCTTGCTTTTTCTATTGCAACCCAAATTAAGAAAAAAACAAATACAAAAAATCTCCTCGATCTATTCTGTGGCGCCGGAGGATTGAGTCTTGGTTTTGGTTGGGCTGGATACAATATAATTGCCGCAAATGATAATTTCAAACAAGCTTGTGAAACTTATAGAGCTAATCACGAGGAAACAGTTTTGATTGAAGGTGATATCACTGATAAGAAAATTCAAGATCAACTTTTAGAAAAATCTAAAAAAGGGAAAGTAGACATAGTAGTCGGAGGTCCGCCTTGCCAAGGATTTTCTCATGCAGGGAAAAGAATGATTGATGATCCTCGCAATTTTCTATATAAGGAATTTGTTAATATAGTAAAAAAAATTAAACCAAAAGTTTTTGTGTTAGAAAATGTTGAAGGTATTATGACTATAAATAATGGAAAGACTTTTGAAGAAATAAAAAATCATTTTAGAGAATTGGGATATTCTGTGGCAGGCCATAAATTGCATGCTGTTCAATATGGTGTACCGCAAAAAAGGAAACGAGTGATTATTATTGGAACTTTAACAGGAAATCCTGAAGAATTTTTCCCAAAACCTCTCATTTGTGATGAAAAAAATTATATTTCAACAAAAGATGCTATAGGCGACTTATTTCATATTGAAGTTGTTGATCAGTATAGTCCAATTAAGATAACAGGAAAACCAAAACATTTTTTCCAAAAATTTGTTAGAGGTCTTATCTCTCCGAAAGAGTATATTAAAAGTCTTAGTTAAATTTTTTAGATAGTTGTTCAGCTATAATTTCAAATGTTTCATTGAGTTTTGATAATGCTTTTTTATCTTGTTTCGCATCAAGAGCAGTAATGACCTCATTAAGTTTTTCTTTTGTACCATCATCAAGCCAATTTTTTAAATTTCGATTCTTTTTTAAGGAATATTGCTTCAAAGATTCAAAAGAAATTCTTATGTACCTTTTTGCATTATTTGCATATTGTTTTTTTGTTCCAATAGTTTTTACCATCTCTTTAAAAGACCCGGTTTTCGGATCAAAAATATCAAATCTTATTGAATAATTTGCATATTCTGGATGTAAGAAATTTTTAATTAAAAAATCCTTATAACCCTTTTCTGTAAGATAAGAAAATATTGAAAGAATGTGATGCATATTTTCGCGCATTAACTTACCAAGTTTTAATGCGTCAGTATCATTGTTTACTTTATTTTTTAATAAATCCCAAATATATTTGGAATGAGAAGAAATAATTGGTTCAACCATTTCTTCCTCGAGAAGTAGTTTTACATCTTCATACGTCATTCTATTGTTTCTTGCAGAGTTTGCTGCTCTGGTTAGTGGTCTAAATTTAGGTCTATGACTAAAACCAAGAGAAATAGGTCCAAGATGATCAGGGCTTATGCCGTGCTTTTGAAATTCTTTCATTAAACAACTTGCTGCTTTCCAGTCTCCTTCTGACCAATTTTCATATGCACGCCGGTCTTCTCCATATCGTGCAAGATTGCTTTTATGTCTTCCCGTGTCTTGTTTACTCCTACAACATAAGTTGTAAGTATGATAGCCATCCAATCGATCTGGTGCATTACTCATAGCCCCCGGGCTCATAGAATTTCGCTTGTTAGGGTAAATATAATCTAAGCTCATAATCTTTCCACATATTTGGCAAGGTTTTTCTCCAGTGGGGTGAATTGCACGAGCTGTTTTTGATATCCACGCATCACCCTTAGGCAATCCTAATTCTTTTCTTTTTGAATCCCACCATTTTAATCGAGCTTGTCCGGCTTCACTACTTCTAGTAACTACCCAGCGAATCTCGCCATCTTTTTTATATAAAAAAGGCATTCCAGTGTAATTCGGATGTTCTACGATAAATTTCATGTATTTTTTGAAATTTGGATGCCAATCTCTTTTTATTCTTTTTGCCATAGTTATTTTGTAAAATACTCTAAAGATTTTTTATAAATTTTTGCCAAAATAGAAAGCTCTGCCACATCAACCCTTCTTTCACCTCGTTCAATTTTAGAAATATAAGATTGCGGTTTTTTAAGTTTTTCTGCCACTTCAGACTGCATAAAGCCAGCTTCTTTTCGAGCTTCTTGTAATCTTTTAATTACATTTTTATATTCATTTGAATGAATTGACTTGGTCATATGTAAATACATCATATAACCTATTGCAGGATAACCCAAGATAGGTTATGATTATATAGGGAGATTAAAACCCCTCTCCCGCCAAAAAGAAAGCGGAGCAAATGGAAAATTCCTCCCCAAACCCCAGTATAAGAGAAACTGGGTTCTTTTGTATTAGAGTGTAGAGATGAGATTTGGCATGGCGCTCCCGCACCCTGTCGCT
>JADLCZ010000068.1 GCA_020846955.1 Candidatus Nomurabacteria bacterium | reverse complement strand
TCTCGGCAAGTGATTCCACGCCCAGAACTCGAGCTGACTGTTCGAGAATTTTTCCAAAAATGTTTTGATAAAAAAATATATGATATTGATGTCAAAATTGATGAAGTACTAGAGGTAGTACATTTGAAAGGGCATGAAAAAGTCCACGACAGAATTATGAAAACTTTCTCAGGGGGTCAACAAGCGCGCCTCTTACTTGCTTCTGCATTGATACAGAATCCGGATATTCTTTTGTTGGATGAGCCAACAAACAATCTGGATCATGCGGGTATTGATCACCTGACTAAATTTTTAGTGAATTACAAAAAGACAGTTGTGGTAATTTCCCACGATGCAGAATTCCTCAATGCTTTTACAGAAGGGGTGCTTTATTTAGATATTTATACTCGGAAAGTTGAGCAATATACAGGCAACTATTTCAATGTGGTAAAGGAAATTAAGGCACGTGTAGAAAAAGAGCAAATGAAAAATGCTCAATTGGAGAAGAATATCCAAGCCAAGAAAGACAAATCAAATGAATTTGCTCACAAGGGAGGACGATTGAGATTAGTAGCCAAAAGGATGCGAGAATTAGCAGAAGAAATGGAAGAGGAGAAAGTCGATGTAAGAAAAGAGGATAAAACAATTCGCGCCTTTACTATACCAGCACAACCAGATCAGATAGGGGACTTGTTGACCATTACCGAGTTGACGATCATGAAGAATCACAAGGTAAAAAAGATCAAAGCCAATGTTAAACTTAAAAAGAATCAGCATCTATTACTCAAGGGCCCAAATGGTATAGGCAAGAGTACACTACTTGAGCATCTAGCCCGAGGCACCGCAGAGGGTGCAAAAATTAAGGAGGGAGTACGAGTAGGGTATTATAGGCAAGATTTCTCTACTCTCAACTTCGAAGATACTGTCTATAAATCACTTGCCGAGGGTATGGAGATTGGTGGACTCAAGCTCGACGAGCAACATATGCGTGCAGTGGCTGCGAGCTTCCTGATAACAGGCGACATGATATATACAAAAATTGGTAGCCTTTCAGAGGGACAAAAGGGATTGGTGGCATTTGCGAGATTAGTTCTAGAAAAACCAGGTCTTCTAATTCTTGATGAGCCTACCAACCATATCAATTTCCGTCATATTCCAGTTATCGCAAAAGCACTTGATGAATATAAAGGTGCGATGGTCATAGTATCTCACGTACCGGAATTTATCTCTCAAATTCGTATAGACGATACTCTTGATTTGGATAAATAAAAAATCTTACAGGCAAGACCTGTAAGATTTTTTATTTTAGGAAACTTTTATTTCAAAGCTTTCTTTACTTTTTTCACCACTGGCTTGGACATATCTTTCCAATGCTTCTTGAGTGAATTTATTTCCGCCTCAACATCTTTTGCATCGATATTCTTTACCTTCTTATATTTACTTGCAACCTCTTGTACAATCTTCTCATACATTGGGCCTGTTACTTCTTTCATTTTCTCCATTTTCTCGGCTACTTCAGCTTTCATCTTGACTGTCCAAGCTTTCACAGCCTTGCGATTCTTTTTACCATCTGGGCCCATTAGTAAATATGCTGCAGCAGACAATGCTGCTATTCCCACTCCTACACCAATTGCCTTACCTACATTTGATCCACCCTTTTTTGTTGTTACTTTTTTTACCATAAAATTTTATTATTAAAATTATTAATCTACTTTAACTTTTTTTGTTTTCTTTTTCCGACCTTTGAACAAAAACCTAAATAATAAACTATCCTTCATATCTTCAATAACTTCCTTCGTTGTATCACCAATTGTATCGATGCCATTCTCCACCTTCTTTGTTATTCGAGAAAGTGTATCTGCAATCTTGATTATTTTATAGAGTAATACAATAAAAAGAATTCCAAAGATAATAAATCCAATAGAGGAAATAAAAAAGAATATATCCGCTTGTACAAAATTTGTCATGTATATATTATAGCATTTTATAAGCGCTCTCTCAATAAATTTGACAGGGGAGAGAATTTCTGCTATCATATACGCATAACTAAATCTAATTGGGTTCGCGCAATATAGTGGCGCACAAGAGCATAAAGCTTAAATAACTCATAGATCATCCAGTCACTTTTATTATAAGACTGTGAGTTATATAAAAGGGCATAGCCCTTATTTTAAAGTATATGCAAAACACAAATACATCGAGAGGTATGCGCAAACCGCACTCTTCTTCAAATTATTCAAAGTCTCCTAGTCTTCGGACAGGAGCAAATTCAAGTCGCCCTATGAGTCGCAGATCACCAGTACAAAGTGGTGGGTTCTCTAAGCCAGCTTTTTCAGATAGAAAGTCAGCTTCACGACCTTCGTATGGCAACAGCTTAAGAGGGGGTTCAAGTCATTCAAGTGCATCAAGTCACTCAAATTCTTCACGACCGTCATATTCAGGTGGGGGTAGTTCTTCAAGTTCTTCATACCGGGGTGGAGGTTCAAGTTATTCAAAACGTCCATCATCTGGAGGCAATGCATTCGGAGGCAGAAATCGTAATCGTGGTGGATCATCTTCATCTGGAGGTGGCCGTGGTAAAGGCAGAGGTGAGCGTATTGATGCCTCACGCTTTATCAATAAAGTTGTTTCTGTTGAGGTAGAGGAAGTCTTCAAGCCAAGACACCAATTTATTGATTTCGCAATTGAACCGAAATTAAAAGAGGCAATTGTTGGCAAAGGCTATGTTACTCCAACTCCAATTCAAGATGAAGCTATTCCAAAAGTATTGGAAGGTCGCGACATTGTTGGTATTGCCAACACTGGTACTGGCAAGACTGCAGCATTCCTTATTCCACTTATAAACAAAGTGATAAAGAATCCAAACGAACAAGCAATCATCATCGTACCAACACGAGAGCTTGCAATTCAGATTGAAGATGAGCTACGAGGATTTACAAAGAACTTGAAAATATTTTCTGTATGTTGTGTAGGAGGTGCACCAATTGGCAAGCAGATCTCACAATTAAAATATAAAAATAATTTTATCATTGGTACTCCAGGACGATTGAAAGATTTGATCGCACGTAAGATGATTAATTTACAAGCATTTCAATCAATAGTACTCGACGAAGCGGATCAAATGCTTGATATGGGATTCATCGATGATATGCGATTCATTATGGCCGGAATGCCAAAGGTTCGTCATACATTATTTTTCTCAGCGACACTATCGCCTGCGATCGAGAAGTTGATTAATGATTTCCTTAACAATCCAGTACGAATCTCTGTAAAGACTCGCGATACTTCAAAAAATATTGACCAAGATGTTATTCATCTTCGTCGAGGCGAAGAGAAGATTGATGTTCTTCATGATTTGCTCAATCAACCAGGCCTGACGAAAGTTCTTATTTTCGGTAAGACAAAGCACGGAGTAGAGAAATTATCGAAAGTTCTAACACAAAAAGGCTTTAAATCTGAATCCATCCACGGCGACAAGCGCCATTCACAGCGCCAGCAAGCACTAAGAATGTTTAAGAGTAATCAGGTGCAAATATTGGTGGCGACAGATGTTGCGGCACGAGGACTTGATATTCCTGATGTATCGCACGTAATCAACTTCGATATTCCAGCGACATATGACGACTACGTACACCGTATAGGCCGTACTGGTCGTGGTAACAAGAAGGGTATTGCATTGACTCTAATTGGATAATATATACAACAAAAAATCCCCATATTGGGGATTTTTTGTTGGTTGTGCGTATAGTGAAAACCTAGTATACTTTCCTTTATATGATAAATAAATTAAAGAAAATACCACTGGGCCCTATGTTTATAATTTTGGCAGCATTACTTTGGGCATTAGATGGAGTGATTCGTCGTAATTTATATAGTTTGCCACCGATTACAATAATATTCTTCGAACATTTGATTGGTCTTGTTATACTTTTCCCATTTATTTGGAAAATAATTCTTAAAGAGAAGATTGGTAAGAGGGAATGGTGGCTCTTGATACTAGTTGCATTCTTGTCTGGTCTCCTTGGTACATTATGGTTTACCACTGCGCTTTTGAAGGTACACTTCATTTCTTTTTCTGTAGTATTCCTTTTGCAAAAGCTTCAACCAATTTTCGCAATTGGATCCGCTTCAATTTTCCTAAAAGAAAAAATTTCAAGAAAGTATATTCCATGGGCAATACTTGCACTAATTTCTGCATACTTCGTCACATTCAAAGATGGCATTGTGAACCTAAGTACTGGAGAAGGTACAATAATTGCCGCACTGTATGCGCTCGGAGCAGCTTTTGCGTGGGGTACATCGACAACATTCTCTAAAATGCTTTTAAATAAAGTCTCGAGCAATACTGTAACATTTTATCGCTTTTTAATTACAAGTATTATGGCAATTATAGTGATAGTATTATTTGGATATACAACAAGCTTGGCATTGCCAACATTCTCACAGTTTGGCCTATTTGCCCTCATATCTGTGTCTACTGGTATGGTAGCACTACTTATATATTACAAAGGCCTTAAGAGGACTCCTGTGCATGTATCAACCATTTTAGAGCTCACATTCCCATTTATAGCTATATTGATCGATATGAAATTATATAACTCATTTTTGTCATTGTCGCAGTGGATAGGAGCTATTGTGCTTGTGTATAGTATTGTCCGTATAGTAAAATTGCAGAAGTCATATGTTATTCAACAGTAGCCATATACAAGGAATAGGAAGGGGTAAAGGTATAGGTTTCCCCACATTGAATTTATCAATACCCAAGGATTTAATCCTTGATGATGGTATATATTCAGCGTGGATTGTAATAGACAACAAGGCTTATAAAGGGGCACTACACTATGGTCCAATACCGACCTTTAATGATAAGAATAAGACAATGGAAGTTCATCTTATAGATATTACAGACGAGACATTTCCCGATACAAATGGCAAGATCATAGAAGTGGATATTGTAGATAGAATCCGTGATATAAAGAGGTTTATAGAAACAGATGATTTAACAGACCAGATAGATTCTGATGTTGAAAAAATTAGGAAAATGTTAAAATAATATATATGAATAAAGAAATTGATTTACAAAAATTAATACAAAATATTATCTTAAAATCTAAGTATTTTTTTAAGAATCGAACATTTAAATATATTCTTACCAGTGTTTTGTCGTCATTGGTTACTGTATTGGTAATTTTCTCTGTGATAATATATAACAAAAATATAATTCTAGACAAAATTTTCCAACTTAGAAACGAGCAATTATCAGAAATGATAAATAACGAAATAGCTAGCGATACAACATTGTTAAATGCTGAAAAATTATTAGAAAGTAATGCAAGTGAAAAAAGTCTAAATGAAGAAAAAATTAAACAAGAAGCAATAGACAATGCTAAAAAAGTATCTCAAAAAAGTATTGTAGATATTGTACGCAATGCGAACCCGGCCGTTGTCTCTATTGCTTTATATAAAAAAATTCCTAAATATGAACTTGTTTTAAACAAAAATACAAAAAAAATTGAGCAGAAAGAGAATGGCTTTGACCGGCAAAACGTCGGTAGTGGCTCAGGGTTTGTTGTATCTCCAGATGGAATGATTGTGACTAACCGGCATGTAGTAGACGCAAAGAATGTTGAATACGAAATAATACTAAATAATGGCGGTGCTCAAAGTGCCGAGATTCTGGCTATTGACCCAATATATGATGTAGCTATTATGAAGATTTCAAACTCTAATAAAAAATACGAATACCTAGAGCTTGGTGACTCAGATAAACTCAATGTAGGAGAAAGTGTGATTGCTATTGGCAATGCACTTGGAGAGTTCAAGAATTCTGTATCTGTTGGTATTGTATCTGGGCTTTCTCGCTCAGTTACAGCAAATGGTAGATCAGGTCTGTCCGAGAGGCTTGAGAAAGTTATCCAAACAGATGCCGCTATTAATCCTGGTAACTCTGGTGGCCCATTAATTGATCTTTATGGTAAGGTTATTGGCGTAAATGTTGCAACAGCAACAGGTTCACAAAGTGTGAGTTTCGCATTACCTATAAATAGTATAAAAAGTATAATAAATTCTGTTAAAAAAACTGGAAAAATTTCAAGACCATATGTAGGGATAAGATATGTAGCTATCACAGAAGAATTGAAGGTTGATAGAGATTTGCCTGTCGGATACGGCATATTGATAGTTAAGGGTAGTGGCAAGGATGAATTTGCTGTGATCCCTGGTTCTCCTGCAGAATTATTTGGCATACTAGAAGGGGACATAATTATTCAAGTTGATGGTCAAACGATAACACGTGACGAAGACTTCGCGTATGTAATACGAAATAAAAAAGTTGGGGATACTATAATGATTAAACTATTAAGGAATAAAACAGAAAAGATAATATATCTTGTATTAGGCGAGGCAAAATAATACGTTTTGTTAAATATTAAATTTACGGTACAATAATTATATGATATTAATACAAACAATTTGGGCGTCACTTCTTGCTCTTGGTATACTAAAGGTAATATTAGCTATTGTAATAATCGGAGTATTATCCAGAGTCAATTCACTCCTAGGTCTAGTAGGTACATTACTATTCTTAGCATATCTCCTCCATTGGATATAGATAATATAGGTAGCTTGCATATTATAATATCATATGATATTATAATACTATTAGAAGTTTAAATATAATCAAATTTTATGAGTACTATATCTGTGCCATTACCACCTAAACTAGAGATGGAGTTAAATAACCTTGTTAAATCAGGCTATGGATCCAACAAAGCCGATGTTGTTCGTCGTGCCATAACCCGCCTTTCTGAAGAAGAGGCTGTATTGACTGTATTAAGAGCACAAAGAGAAGTGGGTTTGAAGGGTGACCTGAGAGAGCTTGCGAAAAAATTTAAATAATTATATGGAAATTCTTTATAAGCCAATTTTTATACGACAATTCAACAAATTGGAGGTTAACTTACAAGAGGAAGTTTTCGAAAAAATTGAACTTTTTAAAAATGCAAAAAATCATAAATTGTTAAAAGTACATAAACTAAAAGGAAAATTCGAAGATTGCTATAGTTTCTCTGTAAACTACAGTTTTCGAATAGTTTTTTCATACGACTCAAAAACGAGAGTACAATTCCTGTCTATAGGTGACCATGATGTTTATAAATAATTCTGATATAATGAATACATGAAAGAAAGTTTTCAAGCTCAAAATAATGAACCTAAAAAAGAGGTTAATTTTGATTCTTTAAAGCATAAAATTAAAACATTATTAAAAGTAGGCACTGCAAGTGTTTTGCTTTCTGGATTACCAGATTCTGGACCAAAAGATTATTCTTTTGAAAAAGATTTTGGCCATGCATATTCTCATGCACGAACAGTAGGGGAAAAAGAATTTAAATATAAAGGCGAGAGATACACTACTTTGTCAGAAAATCTCCCTGGAGTTCCTATAAAACAAAGAGATAACTTTACAGGTAACTCTATGAGTAAAGCTGGTCTGGCATATGCTGAATTTGAGGCAAATGGTGCAGGGCTCGATGAGAGTTTTTATTCTACCGAGCATCCTTATGGAAAATTATTTGACCTGTATCGATATTATTTTGGACAACCATTAGAAAATGGTGTTTTATCTATATCTAAATATTCCCCTGAAAATTCTAAAGACAAAGGAACAAGATATATATCTATTAATGACAAGAATTTTTTGGAAGATGTAATAAAAGAATATAATCAATTAAAAAAACCTTTAAATATTGGTGAGTCAGCTTTTGTTTCTGGATATGGGCGCCCAGAGAGTCTAATACAGAAAGCTCAAGAGAAGTTGGCTAAAAATAATACTACATCTGCTCTTGGTAATTTCAAGATTGGTAGAGGTGTAGATGAGAATGGGGAATATATATCGTATTATGATTTATTTGATTATCGTAGTGGGCAAGCTGACAAAGTGATTGGAGCAAAGTCTTTTGAGGTGTATGGTAGAATTTATGTAGTAGATGATGGTACTGGTAAATTAGTAATTAAAGAATAATCGTATATGAAAGAAAGTTTTCAAGCTCAAAATAATGAACCTAAAAAAGAGGTAATTACCGGTGCACAAAAAGAAAGATCAGATTTAGCAAAACACGCTAAAAGGATTTTATTTGCAACAAGTGTAGCAGTTTCTGCGTTATTCCCAAATAAAAGCGAAGCACAAAAAGTAAAAGAAAAAGCTCCTAAAATATACACAGATAAGAACGAGTATAAAAAAGCGAAACAAGCTTATGATGACAGTCTTGAGTTATATAATATTTCAAATTCAGAAAAAGAAAAGGATTTACCAGAATATGGTATAAGTTACAAGGATGTACCTTTTAATAGTGACCAGAAAATTAAATACCAAAAGGAGATTCTTGGTGAAGATTGGATTGGAGGAAGAAATAAAGATATAAATCCAAGAATTAAAAAAGGAATAGGTGATATTCCAAGTTTGTTATATCACAAAAAAATAGCACCTTGGGGGTATCAGGAGCAAAACTATAAAGGTAAAAAAGATGGTTTTTACCATGGAACAAAAATTATTCCAACAACACCAATTTATAAAAAACCTGTACAACCAGTAAAATATAAGCCTGATGTAAAAAAAGTTGAAGAAAAAGATACTGTTTCGCCTGTGGTAGAAATTAAAAAAGTTGAAGAAGAAAAGACACCGGAAACAAAATCTGTTTTAGGTACTTTTACTATTAAAGGTAAAGAAATTAATTATTATTCGGAAAAAGAAAAAAATGAAATTTTAGATAAATTAAAAATTCATAATATTCCAGTTTATCGCGTGGGGGATAGCCAAAATTTTACAGTAAGTAGATTTTACGATGGTAGTATAGAAGAATTTTAGATCAATTTTTAAAAACCTCACTTTTAGACGACCGTCTAAAAGTGAGGTTTTTTTAAATCAGTTTTAGAACACTTAGGAAGTCTTTGAGTTCTTGGCCTTTTATCTCCCTGTATTCTCCTGGCTTTAATGCCCCAATTTGTATGTTCATTACTCTCACGCGCTTTAATTCTTTTACATCTTGGTGCAGTGCCTCACACATACGCCTTATTTGGCGTTTTTTGCCCTCTGTGAGGATTATATGGAAGGTATCTGCTGTCTTTCTCCACGCTTTACATTTACGGCTTACAAAGCCGTCAAACCGCACGCCACTCTGCATTTTCTCGAGGAATAAATCCGTAAATGGATTGGCTAATTTTACGACATATTCCTTTTCGTGCACATATTTGGGAGAGAGCAATCTGTCTGTCACACGGCCATCGTTTGTGATGATTAGTAAGCCGGTGGAATCCTTATCGAGTCGTCCGATAGGGAAAACTTGAATAGGGAATTTAGTCACCATCATAATATCTTTCTCGCCCTTTTGTGGAGCACTTGTTACAATACCTTTTGCTTTATTGTAAGCGTAATATACATAGGATTTTTTTGTCCCTTTTTCATCCACCACAACCTCATCACCTTCATAGACTTTATCGCCAAGTACAGCCTTGTGCCCATTGATAAAAACCTTACCTTTTTTGATAAGTTCATCTGCACCCAATCGTGTAGAGTAATTATTTTGGGCTAAATATTTATTTATTCTGATCGGGTATTCCAATTGCATGATGACGATGTTTTAATTGTGTTACATAATAAAGACCAATAATTACGAATATTCCCAATCCAAGGAATAAATATTTGAAAGGGAAGATTAAAAGGAAAAGGCTAGCCAATATTGGAGCGATTATATAAGCAATAGGTGTCATGTCTCGGAAAATACTCAAGAGATATGCATCTTCTTCTCGTACATGAGTAAAGAAATATATTTCAGAAGTTGTCTCTACCAATGCAGCACCAACACGAGTCATAAACAAAATAATTGCCCAAAATACAATACTTGAAGTAGTAAATTGTGAAATTAATATTGTTGACACAATCATAATTAAAAGACCAATAGTTATAAGCAGTCTTTTGCGAACATGGTATTTGTCTATAAGTATACCAGTTGGAATACCCAATAGGATAAAAGGTATAAGCATAATTGTAAAAATTATTCCAAGTTTATTCCAAGCAAGACCAATATGAGCATGGAGATATAATGGAATATATACTACCATTATTGCAAAAAAGAATTGTAAAATAAAATTTATAAATGCAATTGCACGAATATGCCTGTTTGTTTTTAGGAATTTATAAACTTTTAAAAATGGAGTTTTTTGGTAGACTTTGTCCTTGAATTTTTTGACATATACAAACATCCCTAGGCTCATTACGATTGTCATTATAAAAGCCAGTATGTAGATCGCTCTATACCCACCTTCTTTTGTAATAAGGAAACTTGAGATTAATGGAGAACATATCCAACCTAGGTTTGTAATAGTGAGATATATCCCTCGAGTTCTACCAATTGTATTTGGTGTACCAAAGTGCTCTATAAATATATCTACACAAAACAATACAAGTGTATTTGTAACCATAAAGGCAATGAAGGCCATGGAAATATATACAGGATTGCTAGATACGATTAATGTCGCAAGTGACATCATATTTATCATTATGAATATAAGTATAAGCTTACGATTACCAAAGTATTTAAGGATTAGAGATGTATTTGAAAGTAACATCAGAGTAATAATTGATGCAATTGTATACAATACACCTACATATTTTTCCCCAATAATCTGGGAAAGGAATGTAGAATTAGCATATGCAGATAATGCAATATGTAGGGTAAATATGAATGCAAGAATGTATACTCGATAAATTTTTTTTCTTGGCATATTTATATACTTAACAATACTGGTATAACAAGTGGTCTTTTGGCTGTCTTTTGATATAGGAATTTAGAAACATTGTCACCCAATTCTGTTTTTATTGGGTCGAAATTTATAGGATGTTGCCCTCGAGTGCCGTCCTCAATACTTTTCTTTATTATAAGGCGTGTCTGGTTCAATAAGTCTTGATTTTCTTTCAAATAAATAAATCCGCGTGAAATAATGTCTGGTGATTTACGAAGTTTACCTGTTATGGAATCAATTGTTGCAATAATGACGAACATACCATCTTGCGCTAGCATTTGGCGGTCTCGAATAACCACATCTTGTTCATCTCCAACAGAGAATCCATCTACCATCATAGGAGCCGAAGGGGCCTTCTCTTTTCTTACACTGATCTTTGTGCCATTGTCAGTAATTTCAATCAATGATCCATTGTCTGGAACTACAATATTTTCCTCTGGCATACCGAGCTCCATTGCCAATTCTTTGTGTCGTACAAGCATTGAGTGCCAGCCGTGTATTGGGATAAAGAATTTAGGGTGAGTCTTTCTATGGAGCCATTTAACATCTTCTTGATTGCCGTGCCCTGTAGCATGGATTGTTTCTTCGCTTGTTCGATAAGAAATAATTTTGACACCATGGCGGGCCAAGTTGTCTTTGAGGTGTTGAACAGAGATTTCGTTTCCTGGGACAATACTTGCTGAGAGGATAATAGTGTCGCCCTTGCGAATTGTAAACTTTTTGTGGGACTTATTTGCAGCACGATTAAGTGATGCAAATTCTTCACCTTGTGCTCCTGTCATCAATACAATAACCTTATTTGGAGGGTAGCTATCCGCATCCTCCACAGGGATAATCGTACCTTTTTTGGGAGTAAAGAGTCCTGCTTGCTCGCAGACTTCCATATTTGTTTTTAGTGATCGTCCATCAAGAACAACTTTTTTACCGAGCATTTCGGCAATGGCAACAATTTTTACAAGGCGAGTAATATGAGAGGCAAAGGCAGCAATAATGATACGCCCGCTACATGATCGTATTAGCTTTTCCAAGCCTTCATGAACTTTTATTTCAGGTAGTGAGAAGCCCTCATTTTCGATATTGGTAGAATCTGTTAGAAGGAGAAGAACATTTTCTTTGTCAAAAAATTTATACTCTTTTTCTTCTTCCTCTGTTACGATGCCATCTATTTGGTCGAGCTTGTAGTCACCAGGTGTGACAATTGATCCATAAGGAGTCTCGATAACTATACCCATAGAATCAGGCACAGTGTGTGTCACACCAAAAAATCGAACACGAATTTTGCCACACATGATCACACTATCCTTCTCCACAATTTGAGGATTGAGTGCAGGTAGATGCGGAAATTCTTCTTGGCGTTTGCGCATCATCAGGATTGAAAGATTACGAGAGTACAATGGGGGATTGCCAATTCGACTCATAACAAGCGGAATACCACCTATATGGTCCAAGTGTCCATGGGTTACAATCATGGCACGGATTTTGTCTTTTCGCTCCTCAAGGTATGTAGTATTTGGAATTATGTAGTCAATACCAGGAGTCTCGTCGGTTTTGAATTGCATACCAGCGTCGATAACAATTATGTCATCACCGATTTCAATTGCTGTCATATTCTTGCCGATCTCTTCTACTCCACCAAGGGGAATAATACGAATTACTCCTGGAGCAGGATTTGGTATAACTAATGTTGATCGTGAGGAAACTTTTCGAGGAGTTATGGAGCTAGGCGGGCGACTTGGCCCACGACGGCCCATTTGTTTCTCCTTGTTGTACTGATAACTTCCTCGAGAAGTTTTGTTTGTATCTGTGCGGTGAGTAGTTGGATGAGATACTTTTGTATGTGTTGGTGTAGTAGATTTAATAAAGGGTTTATTTGTAGAGGTTGGTCTACTACTTGTATTTCTGTTATTTGTACTACGATTTTGCACAAATCTACTATTGTTCCTACGAGGTAGGTTGCTTTGGGTGTTATTCGGTTTTATTTCGTCCATATATTTAATTTTTTTTGCCGATTGGCGTTATTTATAATAATTTTGTTTTAATTAGAAAATATTTTCCAAATCATATTGCTTTCTGTGTACCACAAATAAACAGCCTTAAATCGATCTTTTGGAACTGTGGTTGTTAACGGTTCTTGCAGGTTTAATTTTTTAGAAACTGCATAAATATATTTAGGTGAATATATAAATACTGCAGGGATATCGTTTTTATATAATGTCTCTAGGTTATTATACTTCTTCTCTTTTTCATTTTGAGGCATAATTTTTTGTATTTGTTCGAGCAATATATCCATAGCCTGGTTGTTGTATAAGGCGATATTTAATCCAGGGTCATTTTTTTGAGATGAATGCCAGAAAGCAAATAGGTCTCCATCGTTTGTTACCACTTGCCCGAATAACAATGCTTCATAATCACGAGTTCTTATGATTTGATTGAGTGCACCAGTTTCGTATACTTTCACATTTACCTCTATACCTAGAGCACGCATGTTGCTCTTTATCAATTCGGCAGTTTGAGTTAATTCTGGAGTATCACCAGTGGTCATAGTAAATGAGAGTCTTGTTTTAGGGCCTTTCTCTACCTGGATTGTTTTTTTATTTTTACCTTTACCTGTTGTAACAGATGTTGTGGCACCTTTTTCTCTTATACCATCAATACCTACTTTCCATCCATTTTTTTCTAAGAGATTAATTGCTGAATCTATGTTCTGGTCAAAAGTATTTGTTGAATTTGTTGAACTACTTTTTTTACTAAGAGGGATTGGAGAATTAATTGTTGATCCATAACCTTTCAAGACCTCGTTTATAATAAGAGTTCGGTCAACACCAAGATCAATTGCCTTCCTAACTGAAATATCTCCTAATATTTTATTTGTATTTTGATTGAAAAAGATTCCAAAACTACGAGGCAAAACCGAAGTAATTATTTGAGATTTATTTTTATTTATTGTTTCGGCAAATAGGGGACTGATACCACCAGCTTGGTCAATGTTTCCATTCTTGAGATTTTGTATCAACTCTTTTTCGTTTGAATATGATTTGATTGTAAACTTTTTGATATGAGGACGGCCAAGAGTAAATTCTTTGAACCTTGTTAGGTTGTATACATTTGGTATACCATCACTTGTATGGTCTACACTTTCTATCATATATGGCCCTGATCCAATACCCTTTATATTTAAATTACTGAGACCAAATTCAAGTGGTGTGATATTTTGCCAAATATTTGCGGGTAATATACCAATGGTTGTATTATTTAGGAATGATACATATGGTTGTTTAAGAGTAAAAACTACAGTTTTAGAATCTTTTATTTCAGCTGTTACACCCTCCCATTGAATTTTCTTCGGGCTTTTAATTAGTGGATCATGGATTTTATTTATTGTGAAAATAATATCATTTGCAGTGACTGGACTACCATCATGAAATACTATATTGTCTTTTAGTATAAAAGTATATATTGTCCCGTCTGGAGATATGGTATATGATTCTGCTAAATCAGGTATGTACTCTCCATTTGAGTCTTTGCGCATTAGTCCAGAATATACCAGTTCAACCAAATCCTTATCTGCATCTGTTACTGCCAATACCGGATTGACAAGAGTTGGTGTACCGATAATACCTTCACTTATTGACCCACCATCTTCTGGTATAGTAACAAGGAATTTATTATTCAACCTTACAATCATCGAAAGGAATGAAACACACAATAAGGTGGCAAAAATATAAAAAACAACACGCTCTTTTTTATAAAGAGCATTAAAACCACCTTTGAGATGTCTTAGTTTTAACATTTGATAATATTATAGTTTCTTATTTAACGAGAATTGCGATAAAAGCCGAAACAGCAAACAAGATTGCAGTAACAATGGTAGTAACAAATAGGAATTTCTCAAAGCCACGGCGTGTGTTGTACATAGCACTGCCATCGCCCCCTCCAAAAGCACCACCAGCGCCTGCGCCTGATTGCTGTAGGAGAATTGCTACCGTTAGAATGATAGACAGTATAATCTGTATATAAGGTAGAGAATTAACAATAATCGTCATTTAACTAATGTATCAAATTTGAGCGTTTATTGCAAGGTTTAGTCTTGTATGGATGCAAGAATTAGTGGTTGTATTTTTATTTAAAATTCTATATAATTTGATTATGATTAAGAGAGTTAAAAAATCTATAAATAAGAAGAAAGAAATTTCTATTAACGATTTAGCCTTAATGATTGCCAATAATGCTGTTACTACGGATAAAAAAATTGATAATTTATCTGTTAAATTAGAGAAACACATAGATACGAGCATTGAAAATTTGGCAATTATAGTCGCTAAAGGTTTTTCTTCTGTTGATGATAGATTTGATGTAGTAGATAAAAGATTTGATCGATTGGAAACTCGTATGGATACGATGGATAGTAGAATGGGTATCTTGGAAACAAGAGTTGGACATATCGAACAAACAGTGATGAGTTTAGACAGTAAACTTGAGGAGGTAAACAAAAGCTTGGTAAAAATTGAGGAAAGCACTGGTCCACTATTAACTGGATATAGAATTATGCAAAGCGAAATAAGAGAATTAGTTTCTAGGGTTACTAAATTAGAGCAAAAAGCTAAAATTTCAAAATAATAAAAAAAGACCCTATAAAAGGACCTTTTTTAATAAGTTGTTTTTTGGGTATTATCTCAGAAGTTTTACCCCTTCTTCTTCAATTTTTGAAACAATTACTCCCTTAAACATGCGAAGTAGAAAAGGTAGGTCAATTTCACCATTTATTTCTACATGGGTAGGTTTTACCGTCAAAGTGCCACGAGTAGCGTGCCCCTTTGCAGTAAGACTGAACTTTCCAACATTTCCCTCCCAATTTTCATTGAGATTTTTGATGTCGTCAGCGAAATTTTCTTTGGTCTGAGTTAAAAGGTTTTGAATCCTTTTTAAGGCTTCTTCTTGTGGAAGTTTGTGCGGAATTGTAACATTGATACTTGACATGGTTTTTTTGTTTAAATTTAAGCCCAGTATATATATATCAATTTTTTGTCAACATTTTAGATAGTCCATAAAAAAGGTTGACTTCTTTATTTATATGTATATAATGGATTCCACAGTAGGTCATAGGCCGGCTGTTTTAATTTCATTGATAATTGAATATTGAATAAGACATTAAATCAAGCCCACCAAAGTTTATCCAACTTGGTGTGGTATAGCCCGCAAACGTGCGGGTAGCAAGTCCAGATAATTAAGTAATAAAGAGCAAACCCGATCGATATCGGGTGAGCGTGAACTAAGTAAACTATTTTTTCTTTTGTTCCGTTCTTTAAATGGCAGCGAAAATCATGTGATTATTTATAAGCACAATGTTTGAGCGAACCATTTAGTTGGATGCGAAAGCATCCAAACTTTTAAAGTAGAGTTTGATCCTAGCTCAGGATGAACGCTGGCGGCGTGGATAAGGCATGCAAGTCGAACGGACTTCATTTTTCCAGAGATTGAGATTACATCAAAGTCAAAGGTCGTTTGAAGTTAGTGGCGAACGAGGTAGTAATACACAGGAATCTCCCCCCGAGTCTCGAACAACGCACCGAAAGGTGTGCTAATACGAGATGGTCCCTCCGGGGTAAAGTTTTTCGCTCGGGGAAGAGCCTGTGAAGTATCAGCTAGTTGGCGGTGTAATAGACCACCAAGGCTATGACGCTTAGGGGAGGTGAGAGCCTGACCCCCACCGATGGGACTGAGACACGGCCCATACACCTACGGGTGGCTGCAGTCGAGAATCTTCCGCAATGGGCGAAAGCCTGACGGAGCGATGTCGCGTGATGGATGAAGAGCTTCGGTTTGTAAAC
>JADLCZ010000067.1 GCA_020846955.1 Candidatus Nomurabacteria bacterium | reverse complement strand
TTTGAAAAATAATATATAATCATTTTAATAATACTTAAGGAGAGATAGGCAAGAGGCTTACGCCAGCGGTTTACTAAACCGCCGACCTGTAAAAAGGTCCGTGGGTTCGAATCCCACTCTCTCCGCAATTTTATTCAACTTTTATTCGAAGTGCGCGAAGGGCGCTTAGGATTACAAATACATCAATACCCTCTTGCAAGATTGCTCCTGTAAGGGGTGTAATGTAACCAAGGAGTGCAAATATCATCGCTATAACCGACAAACCTATTCCTATAAATATTCCTTCTTTGGCAATTTTGACTGTCTTTAGCGCTATAATGTACACCTCGATAACTTTGGAAATTGAATTGTGAATAATTACAATATCGGCTGTGTCAGTCGAAGCAGTGTCACCGTGTGAAGCAATAGCAATACCGACATCAGCACGTGCAAGCGCCGGTGCATCATTGATTCCATCCCCAATCATTGCTACGGGTCCATGGACTTTGGCCGTCTGATCCACTAGTGCCACCTTTTCTTCCGGTTTGCAACCTGCATGCACATTTTGGATACCAATCATACTTGCTACATTTTTTGCCACCACAGGGCTGTCTCCTGTAATCATCAGTGTAAATATTTTGTATTTATCTTGGAGGTCGAGGAAGAGTTTCTTCGCATCAGTCCGTACCGCATCTGCGAAAACTACCGATCCGAGAATTTGTTTACTATCACCTAAGTACACTACCATCTTACCTTCCTCTCTCATTTTATTATGATCATCTTTTATGTTTTCACCAATTTCTATTCCACTTTTTTCCAAATACGCAAATTTACCAAAAATATATTTCTCATTTTCTATCTCACCTATCACACCATCACCAAACACTTCTTTGAAATTATCTATTTTATAAATATTTGCATTATTTTCTTTTGCATATTTCACAAATGACCGTGCGAGAATATGCGACGAGCCCAAATCAAGCGAGCTTGCAATACCCATTACATCGGCTCCTTCTTTGAAAATATTTATTTTATTAACCATAGGTGCACCCATAGTAATAGTGCCAGTCTTGTCAAAGAGCATACTTTTTACTCTCGACAATTTCTCAAGAGCTCCACCATCTTTGATAATCACACCACGTTTGGCTGAGCGACTCATACCAGAAATAATAGCAATAGGAGTTGCAAGTATAAGTGGGCAAGGTGTCGCTACTACTAATACTGCCAACACTCGAATCCAATCATGGAAAATAATCCATGTAATAGCTCCTATAATAAATGTAACAATAGTAAAAAATACAGCGTACTTGTCAGCCAATCGCACAAGTGGCGCACGAGATTCCGAAGCATTTTGGACAAGTGCTACAATCTTGGCATAATGACTATCACTTGCCTTTTTGAGTGCTTTTATTGTTAGCATACCACTTGTATTTTCTGTACCAGAGGAGACATGCATACCAACTGTCTTGTCTTGTGGTACCGATTCCCCTGTCAGGCTCGATTCATCTACTAATGATGCGCCGGTTATAATTACTCCATCAACGGGAATAATTGTCCCCGATTTTATCAATATCTCATCACTAATATTTACTTCTTCTATATGCACATCATGATGTATACCATCAACAATCTTGATCGCATGAGTTGGTGCTCTTGCGAGTAATCTAGTCAATTCATACTTGGCTTTGCTCATGGCATAAGTTTCCAATGTCTGACCGCCCGATAGCATCAATACCACCACAAGCCCTGCCAAATTTTCTCCTAATAAAAATGCACCCACAATAGCAACCCCAGCAATCAAGTCCACTCCAAAATGCCCTTTGATTATGCTTTTTATAATCCCGTATAAAATAGGTAAGCTTAATATTAAAAGAGAGATATTAAAAAATATTTTTAATATCTCTGTGTATTTAAATGTGTACAATACCCCTCCTGTCAAAATAACAACAAGGGTCAAGATCGCCACCCAAGTTTCAAAACTTAATTTTTTAAGAGAATTAAACATATGTGTACATTATACTACAAAAAAGCGATAAGGAGCGTTTCGCAACGCTCCTGTCTCTAAAATTCGTGCTAATGAAATATCTTATTTTGAACAAAGATATTCTAATTCTTTATAATTATCTACAAAACAACTGAAGTCAGACTCATTGCAGAAAATTATTTGAATTAGTTCCCTTAATTCCGGGTTGGACGTTCCCAGAATTACACGGTAGATTTTTTTAGGTTGTCGCCAGCTTCGATGTTTTACCCATTTCATTCTAGCTATAACCTTGTGCTTCATTTCATCTACAGTGTAGAATTTTTCGGTTAATTCACCGAATGCATTTTTTAAATTTTCCCCATTTGTCTCGTTTAGGTCGAAGGACGCGATAATAGAAAAAATATTATCGTAGTCCTCTTGCTTTGTACGGAACATACATGGGAATAACTCTGTTGGAATTGTTTCAAAAACGAAACATGCAACTTTTTCTTCTTTAAATGTTTTAACTATTTCATTAAAGCAAGCTGAATGTTTTGGTTCTTGTGCGGATAATGTGTCTAGGCTGTCCATTTTTTCTTGTTTGTTTTTATGGATATTATAAGCAAATTTAAGTAAAAGTCAAACTAAGCTCTAGTGAATAAAAATAAGTAATATGGTATAATTTTATCTATACATATGGAAGATATCGAAAGTTTAAAAAAGGAAATAGAGAAGTTGAAAGATTCGAATGCAGTCAAATCGGATTTGATTTCTATTTCTGCACACCAGCTCCGCACATCCCTCTCAGCGCTCAAGTGGATTTTAAAAATGTTCCTAGACAAAGATCTAGGTGCAATGTCAGCTGAGCAAGAAGGCTTTATCAAGAAGGCCTCTGATAGCAATGATCGTATGATTGCACTTGTAAATGATATGCTCACGCTTAGTCATGCCGAAGACACTGCCCTGTCTTTTAAATTCTCACCCACAGACGTGATCAAGCTCGCGGAGCAAACACTCTTTGAATTCTCTGGGGAATCACAAAAAAAACAAATTTCTATTATCTTCCTCAAGCCAGACCATCAAGTGCCAAATATCCAATGCGATCCCGAAATGATACGTGTGGTATTTCAAAATCTTACTGAAAATGCAATCAAGTATAGTGAGGCAGGAGATAAGGTTGTAATATCAATAAAAGAAGGAGAAGGTTCGTTAGAAATCTCTGTCCATGATAATGGTATAGGTATCGACAAAAAAGAGCAGGATCAAATATTTGGAAAGTTTTTCCGTGCCGAAAATGCCAAAACAAAAGATGCTATTGGATCAGGACTTGGCCTCTTTACAATCAAGAAGATCATCGAGCATCACAAAGGTAAAATTTGGTTCGAGAGTACACGCGAAACTGGTACAACATTTTTTGTATCATTGCCTACAAATAAATAAATGCTATAATACAAACATATGAGTAAAATATTAATAATCGAAGATGATCCATTTCTACAAGGACTCGAGGCAAGCAAACTGACAAAAGATGGGTATGATATCCTAGTTGCATCAAGTGGAGACGAAGCTATGACCAAGATCAATGAACCTGGCATAAATCTAATTTTACTTGATTTAGTCCTACCAAATTTCGACGGTTTCCAAATATTAGAGAAAATTCGATCAACAGACACTATCAAGACACTCCCTGTTATAGTGTTCTCCAACCTTTCTGAGGCAAAAGATACAAAAAGAGCTCAAGAATTGGGTGCTACCGACTTCATGGTCAAATCCAACTTCACTCTAGACGAGCTTGTAGACCGCATAAAAATGATTATAAAATAAATATCATTTTATAATCAAAATGAGGTTAAATGACAAACTAGAAATTCATTTCAGAATAAATGAGAGTCAAAAACGAGCCCTATTTAAATTGGGACTCATAACTCTGAAAGATCTTCTTTATTTCTTCCCCACTCGATATACTGATATATCTGATATTCGGCATATAAATACATTACAGGATGGCGAAAATGTAACAGTACTCGGTGAAATTTCCAATCTCAAAACGAAAAAAAGTTTCAAGTCCAAAATTCCAATGGGAGAGGCCACAATTACTGATATAACTGGCAAAATTCATATCATCTGGTTCCATCAGCCTTACCTTGCAAAAATGCTCAAAGAAGGCTCTCTTGTAAAAGTTACCGGTAAGGTCTCGATAAATTCTACTTACGGATTGACTCTAACAAATCCAGAAATATCTAAAGAAGACATTTTGCCCATAGATCTATCCGATTCACTTTTCACAAATAATAAAAACACCGAGCAGTATGGCTATCCTATTTATCCAGAATCAAAGGGTGTTACAAGTAAATGGATATATCATACAATTTGCAAAATCCTAAAAGATAGTTGCGTTCAAGAAATTGTAGATTATTTGCCCATTGATATTTTAAAGAAATACAGTTTGCCACAATTAAAAACTGCACTTATTTGGATCCACATGCCACAGAAGAAGGACCATGCGGATAGTGCTCGCAAAAGATTCGCATTTGAGGAAGTATTTTTTATACAGCTAGCACGACTTCAGGAGCGTAAGGCCTATGAAGAATTATTTTCTTATAAACTCCAAATCCCACATAAAGATATCGATGATTTTATTTCTCGTTTCCCTTTTACTCCAACAAATAGCCAGTCAAATGCAATAAATTCTATATTATCTGACTTCCAAAAAGATCACGCAATGTCGCGCCTTGTAGAGGGTGATGTCGGTAGTGGCAAAACATTTGTCGCAGCCACTGTCGCTTATGCTGTAATCAAGAATCGCCCTGTCGGCCAAAATTTTGGCAATATTCAGGTAGCTTATATGGCTCCAACGGAAGTACTTGCAACCCAACTTTTTGAAAATTTCATTTCATATTTCCGCCACACAGGTATAAATATTGCACTCATCACTGGTAGTGGTTGCCGTAAATTCCCGAGCAAAGTTGCAAGTGCCACAAATGACTGGACCAATATTTCCAAGAACCAATTGCTCAAATGGATCAAAAATGGCGAGATACCGATCGTAATCGGTACGCATGCGCTCATTTCCAAATCTGTAGAATTCGAGGATCTAGGTTTGGTAATTATCGACGAGCAACATCGCTTCGGTACCAACCAAAGAATGAAATTAGCCAAGAAAGAAGGCCATGCTCCACACTACCTATCCATGACAGCGACTCCTATTCCCCGCACACTCGCTCTTACAATTTATGGTGATTTAGATCTTTCAATTATTGACGAAATGCCAGCCGGTAGGAAAAAGGTAATCACCGAAATTGTCCCACCCAATAAGCGCGATAGTGCATATGAAAAAATTAAAAAAGAATTGGCACTCGGTCGCCAAGTATATGTAATTTGTCCGCGGATAAATGAGCCTGATCCCGATCAACAGATGGCTCTGCAAGTCAAAAATGTTACGAGCGAAGCAAAAAGGTTGCAAAAAGAAGTATTTCCGAATTACAAAATCGGCATCATGCATAGCAAGATGACTAAAAGTAAAAAGGAGGAAGTAATGGAAGAATTTGCCAATCATGAAATTGATATATTAGTTTCTACTTCTGTTATCGAAGTCGGTGTGAATGTTCCAAATGCAACATCAATCATTATCGAAGGTGCCGAGAGATTCGGCCTAGCACAGCTCCACCAGCTCCGTGGGCGCGTGATCCGCTCCAATCATCAATCATATTGTTATCTTTTCGCCGAAGCCAAGACAGAGAAAACTATCGAAAGATTACAAGCTCTAACAAAAGCCGCCAATGGATTTGAACTTGCCGAACTCGACCTCACTCTCCGTGGCGCAGGTATGATGAGTGGAGACAAACAATGGGGCATCACAGATCTAGGCATGGAAGCCATTAAAAATATCAAACTAGTCGAAGCTGCAAGAACTGAAGCAAAAAATATTATAGAATATGACCAGCATCTATCCTCCCTCCCCCTCCTATCTCAAACCCTAAAAGAAAAAAACTCAAAGGAAATGCATTTTGAATAAACTATCAAATCCTGTGCTATAATCTTGGAATATGAGTCCAATAACATATTTTGCTATATCTGGCATATCAATCATACCAATACTTGCATCTTTATTATTTCCCAAAAATAAGGAGTTTTTTCAAAAAAACCTTGTACGAGGTTTCGGTCTTGGTGTGTACCTTATGGTTGTTGTATTGTTATTACGCGAAGCCATAGAACAAACAGGATTTGCCACAGGAGGCTTCCTTTTTATTATTGGGCTTACTATTAGCTTATTAATCGGAGTTGCATTTAAGGAATTCCACCATCACCACAATGATGAGGAGAAGGCACATAGTCATAATAAAAGTAGTATTTGGCGAGTGTTGATATCAGATTTCTTTCATAACATAGTAGATGGTATTGCTATTATAGCCTCGTTTGCAGTAAATACAGGTGTAGGTATAACATCATTTTTGGGTATACTTGGCCATCAGACAATCCAGCAAGCTGGCCAACAAGTCCTCCTTGTAGAAAATAAAATAAACCCTAGCAAAGCTATATTAATTTCATTTATAGTGTCTTTGTCTATATTCTTAAGTTTCGTGTTTAAAGACAATAAATTTATAGAAGTAATATTTATATCACTTTCTGCTGGAATTGTGGCATGGAAAGTAGCGGTAGATATGATGCACGCTAAATGGAACAAAAAAATGATCGTAGGATTTATGATAGGTGCAATATTACTCGCGCTTATCCTTGTGCTAGTACCTCATGAGAATTAGGATATTTATCAACATAAGCGCAAGCAACTTGTTATACGACTGCATAGTGATATATATACCTATGCTCAAATATTAGTCTAATAAATGTTTATTTTGAATAAGGTATTCTTTAATATTTTGCATAATTTCTAATCTTTTCTTTTTATGTGAGTAAGGAAATTTAAAATAACTACTTATCAATATTGAAGCATGTAAAACTTTCTCTTGATAGGGTTTATTTTCAAAATATCCATCAATTAATTGCTTAGGAAATACACCTTTAGCTATATGATTATATAAAGTGCGACCTAAATCTATATATCGGTTATTGAATTTTGGACTAGGGTCAAATATTGTAATTGGATGTGTAGCAAACATATTTGATGTTCCAAAATCATCATGACAATAACTACTTTTATTTTCATTATTAGTATGTTCAATAAGTATTTCTATCGCAGTAGTCAAAGAACCATGTTCTTCTCCGAGCAACATATTTTCACTAACATACTGATACCTTTTTTTCATATCTTCTGAATTAATCCAGTCTTTAAATTCTGTAAATTCTGCCTTACCATCAACAACACGACCATAACCTTCTGCTTTTGGAGAATGCATCACAGATAAAGTATGACCCATTTCAAAATAAATTCCATTCTTAAGTAATTCTCTGTTATTATAAATTTCACTCAATATTGGTGCATCAATGTATTCCATAAGAGTAAAGGCGTGTCCATTCAGCATACCATCTTCTATTACATGTGGTACCTTAACCCCTACTTCCTCCCACACTCTCAAAAACTGAGCCTCTGCAGTACCATGTGAACCCAAAGAAATTTTTAGTACAAGTTTTTCATTAGCTGTTTCTATAATACATACAAGTGATGAGATACCTTTATGGGCAAATGTAACATTAACTTCTTTATTCTTAAATAGGTCATGACTTGAAATATAATCTCTAACATATGGAATAAGACTCAATCTTCTTTCATTAAATTTATTGTCAACCTCATGTTCAGATAATTTTGGTTGATTTTTAAAAACAATTTTTGTATTGCCACCTTTAGCTCTCATAATTTTATTATATCAGTTATAGTTCAATACACCGATAGAAAAACATCTATACAAAATAGGTGTTTTTCTTATGTGCGCCCTCTTGGACTTGAACCAAGGGCCGTTCCGGTATAAGCGGAATGCTCTACCAACTGAGCTAAGGGCGCATATCTATATTAACAAATATACAATATTTCCAACTAAAAAACAACATTAATATTTAGGTCTTATTTAGAAAAACTATCTTGAATATATTTTATTCCCATCAAAACTTTCTCAAAAAACCTAGCTCCGCTTGCCATCACAGTGCAAGTACCTTGTCCAAATCCATTATGATAAGTTATGGGGGTAGACAAAGTCTTTTTAATATATGATTTTCTGAACTGGGAAATAGGTATATCGAGCTCTTTTGACCAATAATTTTCTTGTTTTTTGATATTCATATCTGAATACAAATGAAGGCTCACTTTTAAATCTTTTCGAGTAATGCCAAAAAGTTTGAGCCATTGGATATAGAATTTCAACATAGCGGAATTTGTATTAGTAAGACCAACCGAAGCATTAGTCGTTTTGCTACCCTCTCCCCAGTACAAAAACAAACCTGCGATGAATAAATCCCTTTTGGAAAGTATTCCGATATCTTTAGAAATTTCTTTATATACTCCTTGTAAACGAAATTCTTTTTTAGCTTGTTTTGTATTTCTACATCTTTCAATACGCTTGGGATTAAAATCTCTAAGTTGTTTAATTCTATCTTCTGATAGAGGCATCTTATAAAGCCAACCCGAAAGAGTACTCTTGCTTACACCAAGTTTCTCTTTGATTTGACTGTAACTCATCCCTTTTGAGCGCATTTGTAATGCTTTTTGTTTGTCTAATTTCCTCGCCATATAAACGAACCTTTGAATATACTAATGTGTATATTATATCAAAGGTTCATATATTAGGCTAGTTTATTTAATCTCTTCCCTAAGTTTTGGCTTGATGCCAAATGATTTTATTACTGCATTGTATTCATCTTGTTCAAGAGTTTCTACCTCTATTAATTTCTTGGCTATTGCATCGAGTACCTCTCTCTTCTCTGTCAGAACTTGTCGCGCAACTTCGAATGCATTGTTCATTATCTTGCTAACTTCGTCATCTATCAATCCACTCACGCGTTCACTGTATTCATTGTCATTTACTCCTCGGCCAAACATTGTCTTGCCACCATCACTCTCAAGCGCTATCGGACCAATAGTATCGCTCATACCCCATCGTGTAACCATCGCACGTGCGAGATTTGTAGCTACTTGCAGGTCATTGGACGGGCCAGTTGTAATATCTCCAAAAATCATTTCTTCGGCAACATAACCTCCGAGCGACATTGCAATATCATCTAGAAATTCCTTTTTACTATGCAGTCTTTTATCTTCCAATGGCAACTTCAATGTATAGCCTCCTGCACTTCCACGAGAAACTATCGAGACTTTGTGTACAGGATCGGCAAATTCGAGGCACGATGCCACAAGTGCATGACCTCCTTCGTGATATGCAGTAATTTCTTTTTCTTTCTTTGATAATATATGGCTCTTGCGCTCTGGGCCCATCATTACTTTCTCTATTGAGCGTACAAGGTCAAATTGCGAAACCATTTTGTGATTCTCGCGTGCAGCAAGTATCGCAGCTTCGTTCATCAATGATGACAAATCTGCTCCCGAGAATCCAGGTGTACGCTCGGCAATCACCTTTATCTTCACATCTTCGGCAAGAGGCTTCTTTATTGAGTGTA
>JADLCZ010000066.1 GCA_020846955.1 Candidatus Nomurabacteria bacterium | reverse complement strand
CTATTACACTAGCTCAAGCCTTTATGAACATAGCCTCAATTATAGGAGTCTTTCCACTAACGGGTGTACCACTACCATTCATAAGTCACGGTGGTACTTCGCTACTCATAACGCTGGGCGCAATGGGTATAATCCTCAACATTTCTCAATTCCAAAAAAAGAATTAACATTCCCGGTATTATGTGAATTTACCAAATTAAACCCATAGGTTTGACTTGGTAAAGGTAATTTTCGTATAATATACTCTATGAGTATTGAGAAGGAAATCCTAGAATATTTGAGTAGGAATAAAAATAAGCGAGTAATCAAATATAAAGGCATTCGAACTGGATTCTTGGGTCTGCCTGATTTCAAGCATTATAAATACCAGACTCTTGCAAACAGATGTTCAGAATTAAAAAAGAAGGAATATATTAAAGAGTTTTATGGAAATTATGTAATAACATCTAAAGGGGAACAATTTTTGCAATCCAAGACTCGGAATTCATTTAAAAAATTTTCATCCAAAAAAACAGATCATCACCCAAAAGATTTATTAATCATTTATGATATCCCAGAAGATAATACTTCAACAAGAAATTGGTTTAGGAGAGAATTGAGAATATTTCATTTTATAATGATTCAGCGCAGTGTTTGGGTTGGGCCATCTCCATTACCTGAAGATTTTAAAAAGTATTTAAAAGAAATAAAAATCGAAGGTAATTTCAAAACTTTCAAATTAGCAAAAGGGTATGGTCTAAAGTAAGTATTTATACTTTACCAATGTAAACCTATCGGTTTGGTTTGGTAAAAACTGAATATTAACATCTATATATAAGGACTAATCCACTGGGAAAATTCAAGAAAATGCGGTAAAATAGGAGGTATGAAGATATTACTTACAGGTGGGGGGACTGGGGGGCATTTCTATCCTCTTATTGCTATTGCCGAAGAGCTCAATGTTATAGCTCAGAAAGAAAAAATACTTGATTTGAAACTATACTACATGTCAGATAGCCCTTATGACAAACAAATGCTCTTCAACAACAGAGTTACTTATGTTGCGGTCCCAGCAGGCAAATTGCGTACATATTCATCAATCAGGAATTTCTTTGACATGATAACTGCCTGTCTTGGAGCAATTGTTGGCTTATTGAAGCTTTTTACTATTTATCCAGATGTTGTTATATCTAAAGGTGGCTATGCCTCTTTTCCAGCAGTATTTGGTGCTAAAGTACTACGTATACCAGTAATTGTACATGAATCTGATTCACACCCAGGCAGGCTCAATCTCTGGACTGCAAAATTTGCACGCCATATAGCAGTATCATGGCCCGAAGCCGTAGAGTATCTACCAAAAGAAAAAACAGTGCTAACAGGTCAACCTGTTCGCAAAAGTATCCAACATGGCGCAAGTGATGGTGCATACGAATTTTTTAATTTCAGTAAGAACAAAAAAACAATTTTAATTCTAGGCGGGTCACAAGGTGCAGAAATAATTAATAAAATTATTCTCGATGCCTTGCCACTATTGATCGAAAAATATCAAATTATCCACCAGACTGGTGTTAAAAATTTCGAAGATGTTAACTTACGATCGAATTTTATTCTTGAGAAAAACCCTTTAAAAAGTAGTTATAAAGCTATTGCATATTTAAATGATGTTACTACCAAGATGGCTGCTGGTGTTGCAGATGTAGTATTATCTCGAGCCGGATCAACTATTTTCGAAATTGCATCATGGGGAATACCATCTATTATTGTACCGATCACAAATAGTAATGGCGACCACCAAAGAAAAAATGCCTACAATTATGCAAGAACAGGTGCAGGTGAAGTTGTTGAAGAAATAAATTTCAAACCTCATGTAATTACTGCTCTAATAGACAAGCTAATAAAGGATCCAAAATTATTAACCCAAATGAAGGAACACGCTATCGCATTTACAAAGCTTGATGCAGCATACGTTATAGCCGATGAAGCAATTAAAATAGCCCTTGAACACGAATAATCTATGAGCAATGATTCTAACAAAAAAATTGTAACTCGCTTCGCGCCATCACCAACTGGATTTGTGCATGTTGGAGGTATTCGTACTGCGCTTTTTGCATACCTGTGGGCACGCAAACATAACGGTACCTTTATTCTTCGTATTGAGGATACAGACAAAGAGCGTGAAGTAGAGGGATCTATTGAGCATATTATCGAATCTCTCAAGTGGCTAGGGCTTGATTGGGATGAGGGTCCAGATATAGGAGGCATACATGCTCCATACATACAGTCACAAAGATTAGACTCCTACAAAAAATATGCAGAGATCCTTATTGATAAAAATCTAGCATATGCTGATCCATATACAGAGAAGGAAATCGAAGAATTTCGAGCTCAAGCAGATTTGGAAAAAAGACCTTTCCTTTACCGTGAACATCGTCCAGACAATCCACCAAAGTGGGATAAAACTATGCCTTTGCGCCTAAAAATCCAAGAAGTAAAAACATCCGAATGGGAAGATCTAGTTCGTGGCAAGTTAACAGCCGGCCCTGAAGCACTAGATGATTTCATATTAATTAAAAGTGACGGGTACCCAACCTACAATTTCGCCCATATTATTGATGATCTTGAGATGGGAGTTACTCATATTATGCGTGCTGATGAATTTATCTCCTCAACACCTAAATTCCTAGCCTTATACGAAGCACTAGGCGTAGATAGACCAGAAATGGCCACTTTGCCTCCTATAATGGCTCCAGGTGGCAAGAAGAAGCTAGGCAAGCGCGATGGCGCAAAAGATGTGTTGGACTATAGGAATGAGGGTATATTACCTGAGGCTATGATTAATTTCCTGGCATTACTTGGTTGGAACCCTGGAGATGATAGGGAAGTAATGACAATTAATGAAATATTGGAATCATTTGATGTAAAGAAGATCCAACATTCAGGTGCCCAATTCAACGAAGAGAAGCTAGCGTGGATCAATGGTGAATATATTAAAAAAATGTCTTACGAAGAACAAGAAGCATATTTATTGAAATTCATTCCAAATGATATTAAATCTTTGCCACATTTTACAAATGACATGTTGCATAGAATTACACCAATTATTATTGAACGCATTTCAACAGGGCTTGATATTGAAATGATGGCAGTAAATGGGGACTTGGACTACTATTTCAAATTTCCGAAGCTTTCCCTTGATGTTTTAAAAAAGGAAGAAAAAGAAAATATAACAACAGAAGAAAATATTAAAAAGGTCATTGAGAGTTTATCCCAAATCAATGAGGGAGACTGGATTAGAAATACAATAAAGGATGCATTGTGGGAATATGCAACAAGTGTGGGCCGTGGATCGGTACTATGGCCAATGCGTTATGCACTTAGTGGATGCATGAAATCTCCTGATCCATTTATTCTTGCCGAATTATTTGGCAAAGAAGGTACATTGACACGCCTGAATCTAGCATTAGAAACATTAAGTCATATAAATAATAATGTTTAACATTAATACTAAAAGATTTGTATATTTTATATTTCTTGTCATACTTTTTCCTTTTTATACTATATATGCCATAGTCAATGAAACTCAGGAATCACTAAATACAAAAATTAATAACACAAAAGAACAAATTGAGCTACTTGATAGGGAAATTAGGCAATACCAAAATAGAATAAACCAAACAAGTGAGCAATCCCTTACACTTTCGAATCTTATTAAGGAATTGACATTAACCCGAAGCAAACTCCTCAAAGAAGTATCTCAAACTGAGAAAAAAATCAAATTAACAAGTAGCACAATAAATGTACTAGAAAAGGATATCGATCAAAAAAATATAGAAATTAATATAACTCAATCTGTCCTCAAAAAATCATTTTACCAAATGTATCAAGATGATCAAAAATCATTTGTTGAGTTAATATTAATTAAAAATGGCTTAAAAAATATTAGTCAAGAATACCAATACAAAACTGCATTAAACCAGAAAATAAATACATTTATAAACAAAACAAAAATAGCCAAGCAAGGCCTAGAGACAACTAAAACAAAAAAGGAAGTTGAGAACACAAATCTTAAAAACTTCCAACAAAAACTAAATTTAGAAAAAAAGGCTATAGAAATTTCTAAACAAGAAAAGGATAGAATCTTAAAAGAAACCAAAAATAAAGAATCTGAGTACAAGAAAATGCTAGCACTACAGCAACAAAAGCGTGACGCATTTGAAAAAGAAATTAGTGATTATGAGGTCCAACTCAAATTCCTACTCAACCCTAAACTCCTACCAAGTGCAGGATCAGGTGCCTTGGCATGGCCATTGTCAAAAATATATATTACACAATTGTTTGGCAAAACATCGTCCTCTGGAAGATTGTATGCCTCTGGTAGCCATAGTGGTGTTGATTTCAGAGCAAGTATTGGTACACCTGTAATGGCTATGGGCACAGGCAAGGTTCTAGGAGTCGGCAATACTGACGCATTCTGCAAAGGTGCATCTTTTGGTAAATGGGTATTTATACAATACAATAATGGCCTCTCTACAACATTTGGGCACCTCTCGAGTATAATTGCAAAGGTTGGTGATGAAGTTAAGGCAGGTGATATTGTTGCCTTGTCTGGAAATACAGGTCATTCTACTGGTCCACACCTACATGTGACAGTATACGCAAGCCAGGGTGCAGAGATTACTGAATTTGCTAGTAAATCGTGTCCTGGAGCCCATTTTGTAATGCCAGTGGCACCTCTTAAGGCATATCTTGATCCAATGCTTTATTTACCCAATTCCAATGGAGTAGCTAGCAAAGAGACAAGAAGAGATTAAGGTAATTATAATATCTTTGATATAATGTAAGCATGGTAGCTAATAGAACAAAACTTAATCATGGTGGCCTGAATTTCCTCCCATTAATTATTATTGGTATTATTGTATTTGTTTTTGTGCGTTATGACCTAAAATCAATTTTTGAATCTGAACAATTTAATAGAAACGTAAATTATATTAAAGGCTACTTTACTACAACTATTGGTAAATATAGTGGGGAAGTGGAGGCTAACTTCCTAAAAACTAATGTTAAGCAAAATATAAATAAAACTTCTACTTTTGACTTCAATAGTTTCTTCCCTCAAATTAATAACAAAATAGTTAACCCAAATGATACTGGAGATGATGCAACCAATACAGTGGCCCCAAACCAAAGAGAGGATAGTAGCGAGGGATACAGAACATTGCCTTAATAGATAATTTAAATATATAAGAGCGTCGCACAATAT
>JADLCZ010000065.1 GCA_020846955.1 Candidatus Nomurabacteria bacterium | reverse complement strand
CCCAATAAATTACTTCTCCTGTTGTTGCAACATATCGCTCTGTTTCCCATTTTAATTTTGTGGTAAGACTAGAATCAGAATAAAATCCAATATCATATCCATTTGCATTTTGTACATTTCCACCATTGGCAACCGTTTTTAAATAAGAATATGTTCCTGATATTAAAATTGGAAAGTCTGTTTGATCTGTATTTATTACCTCTGTATGATTGATTGTAATAGTTCGTTTATAGCTAAATGTTTCGGCTGATCCAGCAAAAGCAATATTTTTACCAGTAGAAGTTGAAGTAAATGTAATTGCTCCAGTGTATGTCCATGTCATTGTTTGTACAGCAGTAAACGAGCCCTTGACTTCAAGTGCTGACGATCCTGCAATTGTTCCAGTAAAACCAGTAAAATTTAAATCAGCACACGCTGAGGATGCATTAATAGTAGATGTCCCTGATCCAGAATTTGCATCAAAATAACAATTATCTGTATTTGTTGGTATTGACACCCCACTCCCACCACCCGATGTTGAAGCCCAGTTTGAAGTACTATTCCAATTACCTGTTCCACCTGTAACCCAATATCTATCCGCTGCACTCGCATAACTAAAAGAACCCAAAAAAACCACTATAAAAAATATAGCTATAAAAAAATATGACTTAAAAGATATTTTTTGATTCATGTTCAACAACAATACAACAACATATTGTATATATATTATACCTTTACTAAAAGCCCGTGTAAACCAAAAATGTGTATAAATAAATTACCCAATGGCCGCCCTCGAAATGTTTAGTTTACCCCAAATTACGAAATGCACAAAACCACATAATATACTAAAATACAAAAGCGACCGTTTAGGGTCGCTTTTGTATGATTAAAACATCTATCAAAATCTACAACACATTGCGAAATGTTGTTACTGAAGTATACCACAAATTACATTTAGAAAAATACGAAACTCCAAAAGGTCGAAAAGAGTTAATCCCAAACATTGATGCCGTTACTCTAGCCATATTCAAACAATCAAACGGCATAGCCACAAAGAAATCACTCTGGAAAATCATTACTCCAAAATGTTCCTATAAAACACTCATTGTGCCTATCAACAAAACCTTTGAAATCTTAAAAAGAATTGTTAACTATATGGCAATTTCAAACAGAAATGGAAGTGAGAACAGAGGAGATTTTCATAAATTTCTTGGAGAAAGAGGAATTGCCCACTATTTCATCCCCAAATCTTCTCCACAATGGGATGGATCTGTTGAAAGAGCCTATGGAGTTATTGATCAAGAATATTACTTGAACCCAAGAAGAACATGGAAAACTTTGAGTGAATATTTAATGTGGTACAATTACGAAAGAATTCATTTGGGGAAATATCTTAATGGTATGATTCCGATTGAAAAGTGGCAGGATTATCAATTAAAAGTGTCACCTCTTAAGGTTAACTAAACACCCACACACTTAATTTAAGTGTGTGGGTAAACCAAAAATGTTTTATAAAAATAAAATCATTATTTTAAAAAATCTTTTGCATTCTTTCTTGTAATAATTTTGACTGGTATACTTGGAAAATTTTTCTTCCAAATCGCTGGTTCCCTATGAATTCTCGCTTCTGTGTATTTAATTTCAAAAGCCTGTATATGCCCGCCTTCCCATTCTTCAACAAGATCTACCTCTTGCCCATCATAAGTACGCAAAAAATATTGTTTAGCAAAAATATCTCGTGAATTTTGCATTACTTTTTTTCGCTCTGTTATGATAAAATTCTCCCAAAGACCACCTTTGTCAGTACGCACATCAATATCACTGAATAATCCCAAAATAGCATTACGCATACCCACATCATAAAAAAGTATTTTTTGTTTTTTTGATATTTGTGAACGAATATTTGTAGAAAATGGTAGCAAACGATAAACAATAAAGGCTTGTTCTAAATATCCTATATATGTTTCAACTGTCTTTCTATTTGCATCGACAGAATTTGCAATTTCTTCATAAGATACTTCTTGCCCAACAGATATAGCCAGAACTTTAAGTATCTTTTCAAGAACCATTGGCATACGCAATCCTTCAAATTTTAAAATATCTTTATATAAATATTGCGAAGCAATAGTACCCAATAATTCTTTCCTATCAATTTCTCCAAAAAGAATTCCTGGGTACATACCATATATAAGACCCAAAGAAATAGTATCATCTGCTTGTTGTATACTGGTAAAGTTTGATATTTCCTTGAAAGATAATGGCAAAAGTACATATTCAATAGACCTGCCAGTAAGAGGTTCTTTTGTTTTATTGGCTAACTCAAAGCTAGATGAACCAGATGCAATAATTTGTACATCTGGGTGAGTATCGTGCATAAGTTTGAGTGTAAGCCCAATATCAGAAACTAATTGCGCCTCATCAATTACAATAAGTTTTTTACCATGCACAAAATCACCTAATTCTTTTTCATTAGCATTTTGTAATTTTGACCTAGTCTCAATATTGTCACATGAATAATATTCAACTTGCGACATACCACTGACTAGGTGCTTAATCATTGTTGTTTTACCAACCTGCCTTGGGCCGTAAACAATAATTATTTTGCCCTTAAAAAGGTTATTTTTTATGTGATTTTCAATTTCTCGAAGGATATATTTCATATAATACTGTTTTTAATACTAATAATAGTATTATAATAGCATATTTAAGATAAAATAAGCAAGTCACAATAGCGTTTCATTTCTAAAAGTGAAACTTAGACAATCAATTATAAATTTTGGATTCTATTTGGTGCTTATAGATAAAGATATAATATCAATTTAAACAATTTGCTCTTTTAAAAGCAAATTGCATTTATTTAGTGGTTTGGTAGAGTTGCGCTACTTCTGTCGCTGACAATGCACGGTTGTATAATCGGACATCATTCATACTGTGATTCGCATAGAAATTATTTACATTGTTTCCTATCTTAAAACTTGCTGGAGATGTTATCGTGTTTGAATTTGAACCACTACCAACACTTGCTCCATCAATATATAGACTCACTGTTCCACTTGTTCTTGAGCAAACAATATGATGCCAATTACCATCAGATAATAATGTACTCTGATTAGATGTTGCTGTTGTATCATTTGGTGAACCAGATGGGGCTAGTCTTAACATAAGCCCATTACCACCACCACTAGCAGCCTCACCACCTCTCATTGTAAGCCAAAATCCTGGTTGTGAGTTTTGTTCAGTAGTATGAGATACAAGTGTATAAATATCACTTGATGTTGCTAATGTACTAGAATTCTTTAACCATAAACTTATAGCAAAATCTCCTGTACCCATATCAAACAAATTATTATCTGTTATATCAATATACTGACTACTAGCGCTTGCAAATGTTGTGGCTTTGTTTGCTTGTCCGTGTTGGTTGGTTGCTCCACCAACTGTGACACCACCTTGTGCTGTGCCGTTGTTGCCATTTGGAGTTTTGTCTTTTGCTTTACTATTACCATCCAATAACCATTGCCCGACAAGACCCTTGGAAAGTGTGCTAACTTGATATTTGGACTCAATTGATTTTGTATCTTGATACACTCGATATATTTCGCCTGCAGTTAGTGCTTTGTTGTAAATGCGAGCATCATTAATACTTCCTGTGTTACCCGCTGTACCCCAAATATTATTTCCAAAATTTATTATGTTTGTTGTTGCTTGAATTATTCCAGTTGCTCCTGCACTACCGACAACCGCGCCATTTTTATAAGCAGTTGTATTTGTTCCATCATAGACAATTGCAATATGCGCCCATTGACCAACAGTCAAAGGAATTTCTACATATCCAGAAAATGTACCCGATGTCACAAGACCATATCGTATCGTCCCAGCATTTCTATAAATATACCAAGAAGACCCACCACCCATAGCTGCCGCTCCTTTACCCATAATCTGTCCATAGGGAGCGCTTGCTGTGTCTTGATAATACCAAAAGCTCCATGTCATTTTATTTGTGCCGTCAAAATAATCTTTATCTGGGACTGTAACATAATCATCAGTACCATCGAAAAATGTAGCTTTGTTGGCGACAGAATTTTGATTACTTATACCACCTATTGTTATACCACCACTGGATGACCCATTATTACCATGATTAGAAATATCTTTTAATCCACTGGCAGAATCAAACATCCACCTGCCAACGGGTGTCGGCGCACCTGCTAATACTACTTTCGGTCGATAATTTTTATAAAGTTGTGTAACTTCTGTCGACGACAATGCACGATTATATACGCGAACATCTGAAATTTGTCCATTAAAACGCCCTTCATTAGCCTGCGTAGCAGCAGAATATCCCCCTGCACCGATAAGAACTTTTGTAAAACCTAGCGAGCCGGCAAATGTACTAGATGATCCATTTACTACACCATCAACATAAAGTTGAAATGTATTTCCAGACCTTGTGTATGTAAAAGAATGCCATGATCCATCTGCTTTGCTTCCACTTCCAGTAGTTTGAGCAGAGCCGTTCCACCAAGTTTCCATAACCCCATCATCTCTTAAAGAAATCTTCCAGCCGCTTGTATCGTAACCACCAAAAGAAACTAGCGTTCTGTATGACCCACTCTCAACTGTAACGGTAGATGTTTTAAACCAACCAGTAACAGTAAAAGCTGAACTACCAAAATTAAATGTACTAGATGATCCATTATCTATATAATCATTCGTTCCATCAAATGTTGTAGCTTTATTAGCTTGACCTTTTTG
>JADLCZ010000064.1 GCA_020846955.1 Candidatus Nomurabacteria bacterium | reverse complement strand
TATCTTCTATTCTTAACATTTTTTGAATGCAGAATCTCTCCTCTTTACTGAGGTGTTTCTTCTTATTTCTTAGTTTTTTCGCCATGGATACAGAATACCTTACCTTCGTATTTAAAGGTATGGGGATTTTTAAACATCAAATAACGTAATTATGCCAAACAGTACAGCAACAACAATTAAACAAAAAAGGGCCTTTATGGTCGAGGATTGCTACAAGGGATTTGGTCCCAAAATTATTGAGTCCATTTTAAGAACTATTGGAGAAATTGACAAGCAAAAAAATGTAATAGAGCTTGATGAATTCCCTAATGAGTTTTTAGTAAGGGCGGGTAAATTTGGGAATGAATTATACCTTGAACAAAAAAATGGAATTACAGCAAACCTTGGATACATTCGCTTGAGTGTGGTTGGTCATCCTGAAAAGAAAATTGATTTTGCTGTTTGGAGAAGATATAAATCTTCTGCCATTTTAAGGTAAAGACATTGAAGGGTAAATAGGGTGCACAGGGTCGGACTTTTTTGTTCGGCCCTGTTTTTTTTACTTTAATATTGCTACAATATAAATACATGGCACTAAACAAGCCCAATAAAATTCAAATTATTAAATATGCCCCACCACCACCAGACTTGCCAGTATTGGGCTCTTTGGATCCGGCTGAAGTTTCATTTATCGGCCGTACAAACTATGTGGCATCACTCGAAGAAAAGAAATTCTATTTCGGTATCAAGCGTGTAGACCGCAGGCGCCACTTGTATATCATAGGGAAGTCTGGTGTGGGTAAATCGAAATTGCAGGAACTTATGGTGCGTCAAGATATTGCATATGGTCACGGGCTTTGTGTTGTTGATCCACACGGAGAATTTATCGATGACATTTTGGAATTCATACCCGAGGATCGCATTGAAGATGTATGTGTTATTGATCCAGGTGATATTGATTTCCCTGCGTCTTTTAATCCTCTTGCCAATGTGGACCCGACTTTCAAGCACCAATTGACCCAAGGCCTGATTGAGGTGCTCCGCAAGCAATTCGGCGCCAATTGGACGCCCCGTTTGGAACACGTGTTTCGCTTCACTACACTTGCGCTACTCGACTACCCACATGCAACAATGCGTGGAATGATCAGTATGCTTACCGATCGTAACTATCGTCAAAAGGTGGTGGAGTATATTGAGGACGATATGGTAAAGAGATTCTGGGCTATTGAATTCGCAGACTGGTCAGAGAAGTTCGACACCGATGCGATCATCCCGCTCGTCAACAAGCTCGGACAATTCCTTTCTGACCCGATGCTAAGAAACATTTTCGGACAAAAGCAAAATAAAATTGATTTGGAGCAATTAATGAATTCACAAAAAATTATTTTGATCAATCTTTCAAAAGGAAAAATTGGTGAAGAGAACTCATCTTTCTTTGGAGCGATGTTTATTACAAAGATCAAGCAAGCCGGTATGGCTCGAGCTAAAATGCCCGCAAGTGAGCGTAAAGATTTCTATCTATATGTCGATGAGTTCCAAAACATTGTGACGGACTCATTTGAAAACATTCTTTCGGAGGCGCGTAAATATGGTATCAATCTTACTCTCGCTCATCAATATGTAGGACAGATTCTACCAGTAGTAGAGGCAGCTGTACTTGGAAATGTGGGATCGATTATTTCATTCCGTGTGGGTGGTGATGATGCAGTGAAGTTGAAACCAGAGTTCGCACCGATTTTCGATATCAAAGATATGATCAACTTGGGTATTGGAGAATTCTTTATCAAAATGACAATTGATGGGAAGTCCTATGACCCATTCTCGGCCGAGACACTACGCGTGTTGCCACCAACGCACCCATCTTATCGCGAGCGAGTACTCGATGCATCACGACGGAAATTTGCTATTCCAGCTGGTGAAGCACAACGACTTATTGAAGAAGAGGAATCTACAATCGTGCGTAGCGCTCAGGAAAAAGCCGCGATTACTCGTGGTAAGAAAAGTGATGAAGTCGAAGGCGCAGATACAGCTCCAGTTGTCGAGGACAAAGGTTCTGAGCCACTGATATAATTATATGATGGAAAATAAGAAAGGTTTCGGCCGACCAAAAACTCAAGAGGAATTACAAGCACAAATTGAAAATTTTGCGGAACAAAAATTACCTCCTATTTATACTAATGAAGAAAAATTATTTATGAAGGCGGCTCAATTTGCCAAGGAACACTTCTTTGATTTTGATCAAGCACCGCAAGGTCTGGAAATAAAAAATAAACAGGCCAAGGAAGAACAACATAATATTTTTCAAAATAGTTCAGAATTGGCTAAAATAAATGATATACACAATTTACCCGATAACATATCTCCAGATTTAAAGGAGCTCGTTTTAAAACTCAAAGATGAGTATCTACTTTTCTCAAAAGAACAAAATATTGCCACACTGAGATTTCAAGCAGAGTGCATAAAACGATACGAAGAAGATTTTGAATCTTTAGTTAATAATATTATTTTACAGATTCAAAGAGGAATAAAAATTGAGGATATAGAAGGGTATATTGCATCAGGAGATGAGGCTAACGTTTTCAAAATCACCACTTCTAGTGGAATTTACGCAATCAAAATCTATAAAACGGAGTGGTTTCTCCCATCAGAAGGCCTGGAAGCAATGCGGAGAGCAAGAAGTATTGAGAATGTTTCTCATCTCAAGGCGTATTCTCAAAAAGATAGAGTAATGGTTATGGAGTTTATAAACGGGAAATCTCTTTATAATACCCCCATGAATGAATGTCCAGTTTTTACTAATCAAGAGCTGGAAAAATTTCTGGATACAATTTTTGAGTTATATAAAAATGGAATTGCAATTGATGTAAATCCAAAAAATTTTATTTATGACAATAAGACCAAAAATATCAACATTATTGATTACTATATTGACAATAAAGTTCAGTCCCTATTTGAGTATATACGTGATTTACCGAGCTCACTTTCATTTAGAGAAGAATCTCCTGTTATTGCTACAAAAAGTACAATGGAGGAATATGATAAATACAAGCTTAGGGTAAAAGAGATGAACTTACGAATTATAGATACTCTTACAAAAAACTTCCCTGAATTTTGCAACGAATATAAGAAAGATATTGAAAATTGGAAAAATAGTATTTAATTTATGGAAACAAAAAACTGTCAAAACCCCGAAGCAAAATATGTTATATTTGCAACGGGGCAGGTTGTAAAAAAATATGAATAATAATACTGAAAATAGAATATGCCAGAATTGTAAGAGTAATTTTATTGTCGATATAGATGACTTTTCTTTCTATCAGAAAATGAAAGTGCCAATTCCTACTTGGTGTCCTGATTGTAGGATGGTTCGTCGTTTGGCTTTCCGAAATGAGCG
>JADLCZ010000063.1 GCA_020846955.1 Candidatus Nomurabacteria bacterium | reverse complement strand
TCGGATAGACAAAGGGACACATAAAGCAGTAGATAGATTTAGAGATTTTGCGAGAATTGTAAGTAAAAATAATACCAAAACTTGTTGGGTACTTAAATGCGATATCAGGAAATTCTTTGCGAGTATCGATCATGAAATTTTAAAAAGTATTTTAGAGAAACATATTCAAAATAAAGAAACTTTGAGCCTACTAGAAAATATAATAAAGAGCTTTACCAACTCAACGCTATCGCACCAGTTTGGTAAAACCCCGCATATTACTCAAAACTCGCCATGGCGCACTTTAGGTAAAGGGTTACCTCTAGGAAATTTAACATCTCAACTATTAGTTAATATTTACATGAATGAATTTGACCAACATATGAAGCATAAACTAAAAGTGAAATACTATATACGCTATGCTGATGATTTTGTGATACTTTCAGAAGATATAAAATATTTAGAAATATTACTTGTACAAATATCCAAATTTTTAAATACAAAGTTAAAACTTCAAATGCATCCCTATAAAGTTTTTATTAAAACTCTTGCAAGTGGAATTGATTTCCTTGGTTGGATAAATTTCCCAAAACATCGATCATTGCGGACTTCGACAAAGAAGCGGATGTTTCGGAATTTAGAGAGGAATGGGTATAAAGAGGAGAGTTTGAACTCTTATTTGGGGATGTTGTTGCATGGGGATGGGTGGAAATTGGAGCAGAAAATCAAATTGTAAAAAAAGCCCTTTTAGAGTAATATGGGGTTATGAGACAATCACAACTTTTTACTAAAACACAGAAGGAGGCGCCGGCTGATGAGGTGTCCCGAAATGCCGAGCTTTTGATCCGTGCAGGTTTTATAAATAAGGAAATGGCGGGGGTATATTCCTATATGCCACTAGGATTGAGGGTGATCAAAAAAATTGAGCAAATCATTCGTGAGGAGATGAATGCTATCGGTGGACAGGAAATGAAGACTTCAATACTTCAAAACAAGGAAATCTGGGAGAAATCAGGAAGATGGAGTGACGATATGGTGGACAATTGGTTCAAAACAAAATTAAAAAATGGTGGGGAGGTTGGCCTATCTTGGACCAACGAAGAAGCTCATGCTAATATTTTGAAACAATACATATCTTCTTACAAAGATTTACCAATTTATACTTATGATATTAAGGATGTATTTAGAAATGAAACTCGAAGTAAGTCCGGCATTTTGCGTGGCAGAGAATTTTATTGGAAAGCGCTTTATTCATTTTCCAAAGACGAGGCCGAGCATAACGAATTTTACGAAAAGTCCAAAGAAGCGTACAAAAATGTATTTAAAAGAGTTGGTATAGGTCACATAACATATTTAACTTTTGCTTCGGGTGGTACTTTTGCAAAATTCTCACACGAATTCCAAACTCTAACAGGCGCAGGGGAAGACATAATTTATGTAGACGAAAATACAAATATTGCAATCAACAAAGAAGTCTATACAGATGAAGTTATAGAAAGTCTAGGATTAAAAAAAAGTAGTTTAGTAGAGAAAAAAGCAATCGAAGTTGGAAACATTTTTTCATTAGGAACAAAATATTCCGCACCTTTTGATCTCAAATACACAGACGAAAAAGGGGAGGACAAATTGGTAATTATGGGTAGCTATGGTATTGGATTGGGGCGACTGATGGGTACAATTGTCGAGACACTTTCTGATGATAAAGGTATCATTTGGCCAGAGTCTGTGGCGCCTTTTAAAGTGCATATACTTGCTTTAGGAGAAGATGAGAATGTAAAGACAAAAGCAAATGAACTCTATACCGATTTGGTAGGTAAAGGTATCGAAGTCCTATATGACGACCGCGTTGGTATGACAGCAGGGGAGAAATTTGCCGATGCCGATCTCTTGGGGATGCCGTATCGTGTGGTAGTATCGAGTCGTAGCCTAAAAGACGGCGGTTATGAGGTAAAGAAGCGGACAGAAGAGAAAGGCAAAGTTGTTGACAAAAACGAGTTATTGAATTCTTTTAACTAGCACCTAGAAGCTAGCTACTAGAAACTAATTTTAATATGTTCAAAAAATTTTACAAAACATTTTCAAATGATATTGGTATAGACTTGGGTACTGCAAACACCTTGGTGTATTTGAAGGGCCACGGCATCGTGATCAACGAGCCGTCTGTTGTTGTTGTAAATCAAAAGACTGGGCAGATAGTTGCAGTCGGTGCCGAAGCCAAGCAAATGCTCGGCCGTACCCCGGGTCATGTACGCGCCGTACGCCCTATTGTAGATGGAGTCATTTCGGATTTTGAAGTTACAGAAGAAATGCTTGCATATTTGATAGGCAAAGCCGAGAAAATGTCCAAGAAATTTATTCGCCCAAGAGTTCTTATTGGTGTGCCAACAGGTATCACCAATGTAGAGATTCGTGCTGTCGAAGACGCTGCCCTTTCTGCTGGGGCACGTGAAGTACATATTGTAGAGGAGCCAATGGCAGGTGCTGTTGGCATAGCATTACCAGTGCAAGAGGCTGTTGGGTCTGTGGTGATAGATATTGGTGGTGGTACGACAGATGTAGCAGTGATATCGCTCTCTGGAATTGTCCGCTCAAAGAATATAAAAGTTGCAGGAGACAAACTCAATACTGATATTATAAATTATATGAAAGATGAGTTTAAATTACTCATTGGCGAGAAGACTGCCGAGAATATCAAGATTGCAATTGGCTCAGTGGCTGAGGGCGAGTATATGGAAGCCGAAGTTCGAGGACGAGATTTGGTTACAGGATTACCACGCGAGGTGATAGTAACCGATGCCGATATTCGCGAAGCAATAATGCCTTCGATCTTGCAACTTGTAGATGGCGTACGTGAAGTATTGGAAACTACTCCTCCAGAATTGTTATCTGATATTATTCATCGTGGAGTCGTGCTTATCGGTGGAGGAGCGATGATAAGGGGCCTCGACGATCTAATACACAAAGTACTCAAGATTCCAATATATGTAGCCGAGGATCCACTAACAGCAGTGGCGCGAGGCACAGGTGTAATATTACAAGATTTTGATCAATATAAAGACGTTCTCGTCAGTACAAACAATGTCTTACCTCCACGATAGAAAAAAAAGTTTACGCAAGAAGAAGCTCACTATAGTTGTGGGCATATTTGTATTTATAATGATACTATCTTTCTTTGGAGTATTTAGTGGACTTGGAGGATTCTTGCATAGGATGGGTTTACCACTTTGGCGTGCCAAGAATGCTACCACAAATGCTCTTACCGACTCCGCCTATATTGTGCGAACTCGGGCATCACTTTTCCAAGAAAACAAAAATTTAAAAATTACAAATAGTGAACTCGAGGCCAAGATGCTCGATTACACTTTAATCCAAAAAGAAAATGAAGATCTAAAAGCATTACTCGGTAGAATAAATACCAAAGAGGAATTTGTATTAGGAACTATTATTACCAAGCCGAATCGCTCACTATACGATACTATCGTAATAGATATTGGTGCGGATCAGAATCTAGTGGAAGGCAATATTGTTTATGCCAATGCACAATTCCCAATTGGCAAAATTACAAAAGTCTATGACCATACTTCACTTGTGACATTATATTCAAGCTCCAAAGAGGTGACCGAAGGGCAAATCGAAGGCTCGAATACTAGTGTGGAATTAATCGGTCGTGGTGGTAGCAATTTCGAAATGAATGTACCACAGGATCTGAGTGTACCAACTGGTACATTTGTAGTAGCGCCACTGATACACCCACGTATTGTAGCTGTTGTGGCTGATGTTGTTTCGGATCCACATGATCCAATAAACAAAATTCTACTAAAGAGTCCGGTAAATATTCAGGAACTTAAATGGGTGCAGGTATTAATTAATTAGGTTCTAGGGACTAGTTTCTAGTGGAATGCATTTCTACTAGCACCTAGAAGCTAGAACCTAGCAACTAATTATCATGTTTAAATTTGAAATACAAAAAAAATTAGAGGGTAATTTAGGCCGTGCTGGAGTAATAACGACTCCTCATGGCGAAATCCTTACACCGGCTTTTGTCACCGTTGCTACAAAGGCGAGCACCAAAGCTCTAACCCCCGAGCAGACGCAAGACTGTGGTGTACAAGTAGTACTCGCTAATACTTATCATCTATATTTACAGCCAGGAGATGAACTAATCCGAGACGCAGGTGGTTTTGCTAAATTCATGAATTGGCAAGGTCCGACTATGACCGACAGTGGAGGATTCCAAGTTTTTTCATTAGGTGTTGCCTATGGTAAAGAAATTTCGAAAGTAGTTTCCATTACTGATCCCAATTTTCTGATACCCGAGCGCTCAATTGGGAGCGATGCACCACTTGCAAAAATTGGTAATGATGGAGTGTCTTTCAAATCGCATCTTGATGGAAGCTTACATTATATAACTCCCGAGAAATCTATCGAGATCCAGCACAATCTAGGTGCTGATATTATCTTTGCCTTTGATGAATGTACTAGTCCGACTGAAAGTGATCGCTATCAGAGCGAAGCACTAGATCGTACTCACGCTTGGGCGAAGCGCTCTCTAGATAAACACAAAGCACTAGAAAAAGAGAAGATGGGAGAGAGCTGGGATTCGCAAAATTTTGTCCGTGTCGGAGCCCCCGAAGAGAGGGTAAAGCGACGAAATTTTGCGAATCCCGACTCTATGCCTTTACCCCAAGCCCTCTTCGGCATTGTTCAAGGTGGACGAAGCGAAGAATTACGGAAAAAATCTGCAAGTGTAATTGGTGCGATGGATTTTGATGGATATGGAATTGGCGGAAGTTTCGCCAAAGAGGATATGCAGACTGCAGTCAAATGGGTCAATGAAATATTGCCCGAGGAAAAACCTCGGCACCTTTTAGGAATCGGCGAGCCCGAAGATCTTTTTATGGGAGTAGAAAATGGGGTAGATCTTTTTGATTGTGTCGGACCTACACGCATCGCTCGCAATGGAACAGTGTTTACAAAAAATGGTAAAATAAATTTACTCAATGCAAAATTTGTAAATTTGTTTGAGCCGATAGAAAAAGATTGCATATGTTATACATGTAGTGGAGAGAGGTCGGACATCAAGGGAGCCCGAGGTCCGACCTCTGGGTATTCTTGCGCCTACCTCTCCCACCTCTTCCGCGCCAAAGAAATGGAAGCTGCGACATTGGCAACAATCCACAATCTCTACTTCATCACAAAACTTGTATCCGACATGCGCCAATCAATTATCGATGATACTTTCCAAGAATTTAAAGAAACCTTCCTAAAAAGCTATATAAAATAATATATAATTGACTTTTTGAAATATTTAACTTAATCTTTTAATATGAAATTCAATTTTGAAAAAAAAGATAAAAATATAAACAAAAGTACAGAAATGTATTTAGATTCAGGTATTGCTGAAGAGTTTGCAAGACGAGAAAAAGAAGATACCGTAGAGCATAGTGTTGTTTCAGGTGTTTTGGATAATCTTGTAACAGAATCATTTAAAGACAAAAAAATTAAAATTGCAAATTTGGGAGCAGGTGCAAACCCGCAAAAGTACGAAGGGATTTTAAAGAAAATAAAAGAAGGTTCAACACTTGATTGGGTTGATATTTCATCTAAAATGTTAGACATAGCTTCAAAAGAAGTTGATCAGGACGACAATGTTAATTTTATCAAAAATGATTTTACTGGGTATTTAAACACACAAGAAGATGGAACATTGGATTGTGTTATGATGCAGTATTCAATTAATTATATTGAGAATCTTGAAGATTTTTTAAAAATTTTATCAAAAAAATTAAACAAAGATGGGATTTTTGTTGCTAATATTGGAAGACCAGTATTAGAAAATAATCAATATGTAAACTTTCTTATTAATGGTGAAGAATTCACTGGCAAAAGAAATTTAGTAGATGGTGATCGTTATACAATCAAATTTTTAAATCAAGATAAAACAGTATTTGCTTCTACAGAAAAAATATTTTTTTCTGACGAAAAAATAAAATCAACTTCAGAATTACTTAACCTTACCCCAGAAATAAAGGATATAAAAGGATTTAAGGTGTTAATAGTAAAAAAGTAATTTTTATACTTAAAAATTATATAAAAAAGGAGTCCCAAGTTGAGACTCCTTTGCGGCCAGGACAGTCCAGCTGTCTGTTTTAACGTCCTAAGCTGTATTAGTTTGGGAAGGATTTAAGTTGCTGCGTTGGCTGGCGTAATCAGGGCTATCCTTTATTAATTTTCCGAAGGCCCTAAAGCCAATAAATAATTTATGTACAGGCGCTTTCTGATTTAAAAATATACTACCATAGTTTTGTTTTATGGTATAGTAATTTATATTAATGAAAGATAAAGTCTTTAAATTAAAAAGCGAATTCAAGCCCGATGGAGATCAGCCTACGGCTATTTTGCAATTAGTGAAAGGGCTCGAGAAAGGGATGAAGAAGCAGACTTTGCTTGGTGCTACTGGTACGGGCAAGACTTTTACTATTGCCAATGTGATTGCCGAGCATAACAAGCCTACACTTGTGATTGCTCATAACAAGACTCTTGCTGCGCAATTGGCGCAAGAATTCCGTGAATTTTTCCCAGATGCGGCGGTGCATTATTTCGTTTCCTACTACGACTTCTATCAGCCCGAGGCTTATATGCCAGTGACCGATACTTATATCGAGAAGGATGCGCAGATCAACAAAGAGATCGACCGCCTACGCCATGCGTCCACTCAAGCCTTGCTCACACGCAAAGATGTGATCATTGTGGCATCTGTATCATGTATTTATGGATTGGGTGACCCAGACGAATACGAGAAGGTAAATATGAAATTGGAGAAGGGGATGAAAGCTGATAGGTTGGATTTGATGAAGAAATTAATCGATGTACATTTCGAGCGCACCAATGCCGATATTAGTCCTGGCCAATTCCGCTCTATCGGGCCCAAGATTGAAGTCATGCCAATCTCGGAAACTTTTGTATATCAAATCGAGTTTGTGAATGGGAAAATTGATAAAATTTTGAAAGTAGATCCTGTATCATCCGTAATTCTTGGTGTCGAGAATGCAATCTTTCTTTTCCCTGCAAAGCACTTCATTACAGATAAAATTCAAAAAGAAAAAGCCTTTAAGGCTATCAAGGCCGAGCTTGCAAATCAATTGAAATTTTTTGAGAAAGAGGGCAAAGTATTGGAGGCTGAGCGAATTCGTCGTCGTACAAATTATGATTTGGCAATGATTAAAGAAGTTGGATATTGTAATGGTATTGAAAATTATTCTAGATTATTTTCTGGCAAGAAAGCTGGTGAGCCACCCGAGACATTGCTTTCATATTTTAAAAATAATTTCCTAACTATTATCGATGAATCGCATGTTACATTGCCACAGCTTGGTGGTATGTATAGTGCTGATCGGTCTCGCAAACAAACTCTTGTTGATTTCGGTTTCCGATTACCAAGTGCCAAAGATAATCGCCCACTCAAATACGAGGAATTCGAAGAGCGTGTAGGGCAGACGATCTATGTATCTGCAACTCCATCGGACCGTGAGAAGGAAATGAGTGACCAGATAGTAGAGCAAATCATCCGCCCTACAGGATTGATAGATCCCGAGGTTATTGTAAGGCCTGTAAGTGCAGAAGTTGCGGAGAAGAATATATCTCCTCAAAATCGCTTATCCCTCTCCGCTCCTTCGGAGCTACGGCGCGCCCACACCTACGATTTTGCTGAGACATATTCTTCTCCGCAACCCTACTCCGGGCAAGTTCAAGATTTTATTGCTGAAACTGAGAAGACTATCAAGAAAGGCTTCCGTGTGATTGCAACGACGTTGACTAAAAGAATGGCGGAAGACCTAACACTTTATTTGAAAGACAAAGGTATCAAGGCTGAATATTTGCATAGTGAAATTAAAACGATCGAAAGAATCCAAATCCTAACACAATTCCGCAAAGGTGAATTTGATGTGGTGGTAGGGGTCAACTTGCTACGTGAAGGTTTAGACTTGCCTGAAGTAGCACTCATTGGAATCCTTGATGCTGACAAAGAGGGTTTCTTGCGTAGCGAGACATCACTTATACAAACAATTGGCCGTGCAGCTCGCAATGCAGAAGGTAGGGTGATATTATATGCAGACAAAATGACCGGCTCAATGGAGCGTGCAATAGGCGAGACGACTCGCCGCCGGAATATCCAGCTTGCGTATAACAAGAAGCATGGAATTACTCCGAAAACTATTTTGAAAAAGATAAATGACATTACGGAGCAGTTGGAAAGTGCTCATGTTAAGGCGGTGAATGCCGAGCTTGATTTTGATATTGCGTTGTTCAAGAAAACGATGGCAAAAGAAAAAAAGTCTGGAAAGATTTCCAAGCTTTCTGATACCGAGCGCGAGAATGCAGTGTATGAAAAAATCATAAGTATCAAAGAAAAAGAAATGAAAAGGGTAGTAAAAGAACTCGATTTCGAAACTGCCGCAATTCTTCGTGATGAGATTATGGTCTTGAAAGAAAAAATTAAATAATACAGATATAAATTTTGTCAAATTAGGAATAAATGGTATGATAGATGTAGTTGAATATTGATATACACCCACACGAGCAATCTGCGGGTGATTTATGGGGTTTAACGGAGGTAAACTATATGAAAAAAAATGAACCAATAGACCCCAGAATAAAATTTTTTCATATTGAGTTCAGTTTTATTTTATATTTTATTTAGTAAATTATTTTAAATTTTATGACAAAGAAAGATGAAAATTCATACGGGGTAAACAAAATAATAGTGAAAGGGGCTCGGACCCATAACTTAAAGAATATAAATGTTGAAATGCCACGTAACAAAATGGTGGTTATTACTGGTATGTCAGGAAGTGGTAAATCGTCGCTTGCTTTTGATACTATTTTTGCTGAAGGGCAACGCCGATATGTGGAATCACTTTCTGCGTATGCTCGCCAATTTCTAAACCAAATGCCGAAACCCGATGTCGACGAGATCACAGGATTGTCACCAGCAATATCTATCGATCAGAAATCCCGCTCCAATAATCCACGCTCAACAGTAGCAACAATTACCGAAATATACGATTACTTGCGTGTATTGTATGCGCGTATTGGCCGACCACATTGCCCTCAATGCGGAGAGGAGATCAAACGGCTTTCAAATGAAGAAATAATTAATTTTATACTTGATAAAGTGAAGAGTTACGGGAGCCCGCAGACGCAAAATCGGAGTCGTGTCGGAGCCCCCGCAGAGAGGGTAAAGCGCGAGGATTTTGCGTCTGCGGGTGTACGTACTCGGAAAGTAATGGGAGTAGAATGGAACGAAACTCCTATTACTATTTACAGTCCTGTGGTGCGTGGACGCAAAGGGGAATATTATCAACTCCTTTACGATTTGCTCGGTAAAGGATATCGGAAGGTGCGTCTTGATGGACAGATGAAAAGTCTGCGCGACAGGATAGATATTTCTAAAACAAAACAACATGATATTGATGTACTTGTAGATTCATTTCAGCTACATGAGTTTAAAGACAACCCTAGTGATGCTCGGATGAGATTATCAGAATCTGTAGAAAGGGCGTTGCTTGAGAGTGAAGGGTTAGTAAATATTGCGATGGGCGAAGAAGAGTTTCTCTTGTCTGCGAAGTTTGCATGCCCTAATGATGGATTTTCTTTCCCAGAAATTGAGCCACGACTTTTCTCTTTCAATTCACCATATGGTGCGTGTCCTGAATGTAATGGACTAGGGTCAAAATATTTCGGCGGTGATGAACCTTGTGATGTTTGTAAGGGCGCGCGATTGCGCGTAGAAGCACTTCACGTTTATTTAGGAAAGAAAAATAAAGTAAATATTGTAAATATTACAAGCTTCTCCATCGAGCAAGCGCAAAACTTTTTTATGGAATTGGAATTAACAGCTCAAGAAAAAGAAATTTCCAAAATCGTTATCAATGAGATCGATGCACGACTCCAATTCCTATTAAATGTAGGACTTGATTACTTGTCGCTAAATCGTAAGGCTAATACTCTATCGGGAGGTGAATCACAGCGTATACGCCTTGCTAGCCAGCTTGGGAGCCGTTTGGTAGGTGCTTTGTATGTCCTTGATGAGCCGACAATAGGATTGCATCAGAGGGACAATGAACGCCTTATACGGACACTAGAGGACCTACGGGACCTTGGTAATACAATCATTGTGGTAGAGCACGACGAGGACACAATTTTCGCGTCAGATTACCTTATCGATATCGGGCCTAAAGCAGGGGTACATGGTGGGCAGGTGATCGTGGCTGATTATTTAGAGAAATTACTTACTGCCAAAACAAACCCTTCGAAGTCTCGAACACTTTCATACTTGCGCAACGAAGCTGTCATTGCCGTCCCAGAAAAGCGTCGTGAGAAAGATAAAGGAAGTCTCAAAATTGTCGGAGGCAAAGTGTTCAACATTGATAATTTAAATGCAGAAGTTCCACTTGGAAAAATGGTTTCGATTACTGGAGTCTCGGGCTCGGGCAAGAGTTCCTTTATGTACGAAATTTTGTTCAAGAATCTACAAGCACGACTTGAAAGGAAATACCGAAGTGCGAAAGTTTATAACTGTGCCTCATTCACAGGCACCGAATATGTTTCGCGCGCAATTCTAATCGACCAATCTCCAATCGGCCGAACTCCACGATCTAATATTGCTACATATACAGGGAGCTTCACTCATATACGAGATATTTTCGCTGCTAGTGATGAAGCACGTTTGCGCGGATGGAAGTCAAATAGATTCTCTTTTAATGTAAAAGGTGGGCGATGTGAAGCTTGTGAAGGTAATGGCGAGATAGCTGTCGAGATGCATTTCCTACCGACAGTGTATGTAACTTGCGATGTCTGTAATGGCAAAAGATTCGATAAAGAAACTTTGAAAGTAAAATATAAGAAAAAGAATATTTATGAAATTCTACAAATGACAGTCGAGGATGCAGTAACCTTCTTCGAAGACATACCAGCAATTTATGACAGAGTGAAAACTTTGATGGATGTTGGCCTTGGCTACGTTACACTTGGCCAGAGTGCGACAACACTTTCTGGTGGAGAAGCACAACGTGTAAAAATCTCGAGTGAGCTCTATCGTACGCATACAGAGAAGACGATTTATCTACTCGACGAGCCGACTGTCGGATTGCATTATGATGATGTGGCAAAATTATTGGAAGTATTGAACAAGCTTGTTGATAAAGGTAATACAGTAGTGCTCATTGAACACAGTATGGATATTATCAAATCTTCGGATTATATTATCGATATCGGTCCCGAAGGCGGAATTGGTGGTGGCAAAATTGTGGCAAATGGTACTCCAGAGCAAGTAGCCAATAACCCCAAATCTCATAC
>JADLCZ010000062.1 GCA_020846955.1 Candidatus Nomurabacteria bacterium | reverse complement strand
AGTATATCCATACCCCTATGACATACGCAGGGCGCCTCGACCCGATGGCCGAGGGGCTAATGCTTGTACTTACAGGCGATGATTGTGTGAAAAAGGATGAATACACTAATTTAGAGAAAGAGTATGAAGTAACAATACTTTTCGGCTTTGCTACAGATACTTATGACCTCCTTGGTATATTAGAAAGACCTGAACAGAATTCTGAAATTATTGCGCATAACCGTCTCTACTACGGGCTCCGACACGACGAACAATTTCAGAATTCTGTTCTAGGTCTTTCAGAAACAATAAAAAAATTTGTAGGCAAGATAGATCAGAAGTATCCGCCATATTCTTCACGTACTGTAAATGGTAAACCACTTTTCCAATGGGCAAGAGAGGGAAGATTAGAAGAGATAGAAATACCAAAACACGAGGTATATATTTCTAAAATAGAAATAATGGATGAAAATAAAATTACAAAAATAAAACTTTCAAAATATATTAAAGAAAATATTGGAAAAATAAAAGGCGACTTTCGTCAGACAGAAATATTGGAAAAGTGGAATGAAGTTCTAGAAAATTCTATCCAAGAAAATTACTCTTGTGTAAAATTAAAAATTGCCTGTAGCTCTGGGACATATGTCAGAGTCATAGCTCATGAATTGGGTGAGAGGTTAGGGGCAGGTGCATTGGCAATGCATATCAAACGTACAAAGATAGGAGATTATAAAATAACCCCTTAATACAAGCTTAAAAAGTATACTTACAAAACATTGACAAAGTGGATATATTCGTGATATAATACTAATAACTAAGGTAATGCCTATCGGTATTATCCAATGGTTATTTGAAATTTTAAACACAAAAAAAAGACGCCATGAAAACCATGACCCCTTTACAGACTACAACCGTTGGACAAATCAACAAAGCGGTTGCAAACTATCGCGCGCTATTAGAAAAGCACGCGGAAGAATTTGAATCGAATCTGTTTCAAGCGGTACTCGGCCAACCCGAGCTTGCCAGTGAACAATTCAACACTTTACGCACTCGCGTAGAAGCAATCAGTGGTATGATTGTACGGACGGTAAAAGTAAACCGCAATCAATCACCACAGCAAATGCTGGATGCCACAGGAAGAAAGCAATACACTAACAAGAGTGTGGTTGCCGGTATTCCAAAAGGCAAGGGTGCAAAGAAGCAAGTTTACTTTTTCAAAGTCAGCCGTTATATTACTGAGGAGGAGCTGGAAAAAGAATATAAACTTCGCGGATTAGAGCCTGATGTTTATGCTCAAGCAAAAGCAAATCAGGATGATCCTGCATTTGCCGACACGCATCCCAATTGCACACATTGGAAAGATGAGAACGGCAATTGGAACTTCTCCGCGTTCGACCGCAATTCTGACGAGCGCGACGTGCTTGTGATCTGCTACGACAACGTATGGGATGACAATTGGTGGTTTGGCGGTGTTCGCGAGTAGTACTTAGGGTTTATACACTGTGCTCTTTTTTGGCACTTTGAACTTTGCCCTCACAAAATTAAAAACTTTGGAGATAGTATAATCTCTACCCCTGTACATAAAAGTACGGGGGTTATTTTTTGTGTTAAACTAGATATGGTATTAGGTAAATATGTAAAAGATCAAGATTTTTTGCTACCGAATCCAGTATCCATATATCGAGAGTATATAAAAATATATTTTTTTATATAGAGTGGTGTATGCAGACACTTCAAAAAAATTGAAGATACTTGGTACAGAGTATTGAGTGATTAAAGATCACAAATAAAATACAGCGAAATTTTTTACAAAATGTGCAGTGATAAATTTGCATTGTCACAGATGGTGCTTTGTACAATTCTCCACGTTCAACCGCAATTCTGACGAGCGCAACGTGAATGTGAACTGCAACAACAACGAATGGAATGACAATTGGTGGTTTGGCGGTGTTCGCAATTCTCTTCATTTCAAAACTCTTTAGGCCTTGCCTAGGGAGTTTTGTTTTATAATCTGCCCACTCCATCCGCCGAGCATTTTGCCTACTGTATTCATTTTTTCAGAAATTACAATATATTTTTTGTTGTCCAAGCATTTAATCTCCCAAAGAATCATAAAAAGTATTTTTATTGTATCTATTTTCCGAATGCCAAGGCGGACATACGGTAGTTTCTCTTCTTTTGAAAGAAAACTCGCGATTGAAATGGCTTCGATTGATTCAATAAATAGGGTATCAATTTTCTGTCCTAGCGTGTATTTATGAATTTTGGGCAGTTTCTGATAGTAATCAATCCACAATATATAAACAGTTTTCAACTCAGTTAGGACTGGTAAAATTGAGAGGGGGGGGGGGGTAGTATTATAAGAATGAAATTGAGTCATACGTACGATAGTATCATATCTACAGAAAACTTGTTGCTTGCGTGGAAAGAATTTATAAATGGTAAGAAAAATAAAAAGGATGTGCAGGAATTTCAATTGAAATTTATGGAAAATATTTTTGATTTACACAGTGATTTGAAAAACAGAACATACAATCATAGCTCATATCAAGCATTCAAAATCAATGATCCTAAACCAAGAGACATCCACAAAGCTCTCGTTCGAGATCGATTACTACACCATGCAATATATAGAATTTTGTATCTATATTTTGATAGGAAATTTATTTATGATTCATACTCCTGTCGAATTGAAAAAGGGACACACAGAGCTATACAAAGGTTGGAAGTATTTTCAAGAAAGGTAAGTAAAAATAATACTAAACAATGTTGGATTTTAAAATGCGATATAAAAAAGTTCTTCGCCAGTATTGATCATCAAATTTTGAAAGATATTCTAGCGAAACATCTGCAAGATAAAGATATATTAAATTTATTAAAAAATATAATACATAGTTTTACCAACTCAAATCTATCGCACCGACTTGGTAAAGGGTTACCTTTAGGGAACCTAACATCTCAGCTATTAGTCAATATATACATGAATGAATTTGACCAGTATATGAAGCATATTTTGAAAGTGAAATATTATATACGCTACGCCGATGATTTTGTGATACTTTCAGAAGATAGAAAATATTTGGAAATATTACTTGTACAAATGTCCAAATTTTTAAATACAACGTTAAAACTTCAAATGCATCCCGACAAAGTTT
>JADLCZ010000061.1 GCA_020846955.1 Candidatus Nomurabacteria bacterium | reverse complement strand
TCTGTGGATTTTTGTTTTTATTGGTAAATTAAAAAAACAAGCATACTGGAATCTTGACAGTAAGATGACCTACCTTCTTTTTTTTATCATAAGCGCTGGAATTCTGTTTTGTGGAATTATGGATTACATAGACTACAAAAAAAACAGAAAACAAAATCAAAATGATGAAGAAGACATACAAGGGAATTAAATTATTTCACAAACTTAAAAGCAGTTCACGTGGCGTGAACTGCTTTTATTTTTTACACAAAAATTAGTGTTTAAAATGTCTGTAACCAGTGGTGACCATTGCCATTTTGAGGTCGTTGCATTTATCTATTGATGCTTGGTCGTTCTTGGATCCGCCTGGGTGGATGACTGCAGTGATACCGGCAATACCCGCAACTTCTACACAGTCAGGGAATGGGAAGAAAGCTTCGGAAGCCATCACAGCACCATGAACATCAAATTTGAAATTCCCAGCTTTTACAAGAGCTTGCTTGAGTGCATCAATACGAGATGTTTGCCCACAACCCATAGCTAGCAGTTGGCCGTTTTTCACAATCGCAATTGCATTGGATTTAATATGCTTTGCTATCAAATTCGCAACTAACAAATCTTCCTCTTCTTCAAAGGTTGGCTTTCTGCTTGTTGTATATGTCAGATCCAAATTTGTCTCAATATGTGCATCACGATCTTGCATAATAATACCAGAGAGGCAAGTACGTATTTGTGATTTTGGAAGCTGCGGATTGTTCCATTTCAATATCCGTATATCTTTCTTTTGTTTCAATATTTCCAGGGCCTCATCTTCGTAATCCGGAGCGATGATAACTTCGACAAATAATTTGTCTTCTCGAATTTTATTGGCAATACCAACTGTGATAGAACGATTCGATGCGAGTATTCCCCCAAAAGCTGAAACTGGATCAGCCTCGTATGCCTTCTTGTAAGCGACAGTAATATCTGCGTCAACTGCAAAACCACAAGCATTGGTGTGCTTGATAATAGCAAATGCAGGATCTGCGAAGTCGTATACTAGAGCAATTGCAGATTCTGTATCGATGAAATTGTTGTAGGACATTTCCTTACCGTGCAATTGATTCCAAGATTTGGAAATGTCACCGATAAATTTAGCACTCTGATGCGAATTCTCCCCATAGCGTAGAGAATTACCTTGGAAATATGAGCGGATTGCGAAATCGTAGCCACTTGTAACTTCAAATGCACAACCTGCTAAATATTTCCTTTGTTCTAAACTAGTGAAGTCGGACTTTGATAGTATTTCTTTTAAATATGCATATTGATTCATGGATGGTACTATTGCTACATCGTTGAAATTCTTGGCTGCTTCACGAATAAGTGTGATCCCACCGATATCAATCTTCTCGATAATTTCTGCCTCACTTGCACCACTTGCTAGGGTATATTCAAATGGGTACAAGTCGACAATTACTAAATCAATTTCTGAAATATTGTGCTTGATAGCCTCAGCTTCGTGCACACTGTCTCCTCGAATTTTCAAGATTCCACCTGCAATCATTGGGTGAATAGTTTTGACACGGCCACCAAAGATAGAAGGGAATCCGGTAACATCCTCAACCTCGGTCACTGGTATATCCATTTTGCGAATAAATTCGGCTGTACCTCCAGTAGAAATAAGCTTGATACCTTTGTCATCAAGAAGTTTAATAACCTCATCAAGCCCATCTTTATTGAAAACAGAAATAAGAGCAGTTTTGATTTGTTTTTTGTTTTCTTCCATTTTATTTTGTAGCTTGTTCTATGCGCTCTAGGGCTACTATAAATGCTGTGCGACGTAGATCGGTGTTGAGTTCTTTTGAGCGGTTGTAGATTATGTTTGTTTCAGATTCCATAATTTTCTTAAGCTTTTCATTTACTTCGGCTTCTGTCCAGTGTTCATTTGCAAGATTTTGCATCCATTCAAATGTAGATACTGTTACTCCACCAGCGTTGGCTAGAATATCTGGGATTACTGGGATTCCACGACTGTACAAGATATCGTCGGCCTCTGGAGTTGTAGGTCCATTTGCCAATTCCAAGACTAATTTTGCTTTTACATTTTTGGCATTTTGATCTGTAATCTGGTTCTCAAATGCGCCTGGCACCAATACATCACAAGATAGTTCCAACAATTCTGCATTTGTAATATTTTTTGCTCCTGGGAAGTCCATTACCTTGCCATTTGTTTTGTAGTATTCAGTCAGAGCTTTTATATCTAGGCCATTTTCATTTACGACACCACCTTTGGAGTTGGAAATTGCTATTACTTTGTGTCCATCAGCGACAAATGATTCGGCTGCATTGCTACCCACATTGCCGAAACCTTGAATGGCCACTGTACACGACGCTGGTAGTCCCAATTTTTCCTGTATTGCTTTGAATGAAAAGAATCCTCCGAGTCCTGTAGCAGCACCACGGCCCTCTGAACCACCAATTTCAAGTGGCTTGCCGGTAAATGTTGCATTGGTTTTGTCGCCTGTAATTTTAGAATATTCATCTACCATCCAACCCATTATCTCAGGAGTAGTGTTTACATCAGGAGCGGGGACATCAACTTCTGGACCAATTAATGGGGCCATAAGTTTGACCCATCCACGAGAAAGACTCTCGAGTTCAGTCTTGGTTAGTTGCTTTGGGTCGACAGTAATACCACCTTTGCCTCCACCCATTGGGATATTAGCAACTGCACATTTGAGTGCCATCCAGAATGCGAGAGCCTTGACTTCATTGATCTCTGTATCTTGGTGATAGCGTATGCCACCTTTGTATGGACCACGAGCATTGTTGTATTGCACACGATAACCTTCGAAAATTTTGAGTGTACCATCATCCATTTTGACCGGGATCGATATATGAACTTCACGATTCGGCTGATGAAGGCGAGCCATAAACTCTGATGAAAAAGGTTTGACAGCGTTGGCTCTTGCAAGCTGAGATAATGCATTTTGGAATGGATTGTTCATCCGGTTAGTAGAAAATGGCATTATTTTTTCTGCCACTACTTATTTAAATTAATAATT
>JADLCZ010000060.1 GCA_020846955.1 Candidatus Nomurabacteria bacterium | reverse complement strand
GTTTTGGTATTATTTTTACTTACAATTCTCGCAAAATCTCTAAATCTATCTACTGCTTTATGTGTCCCTTTGTCTATCCGACATGAATATGAATCGTAGATAAATTTCTTATCAAAATATGGATACAGTATGCGATAAATTGCATGATGTAATAATCTGTCGCGCACGAGAGCTTTGTGGATGTCTCTTGGTTTTGGGTCGTTGATTTTGAAGGCTTGGTATGATGAATGCTTGTATGTTTTATTTTTCAGTTCAAAATGCAAATCAAAAAGATGTTCCATCAATCTCAATTGGAATTCCTGCACATCCTTTTTCTTCTTTTTGTCTTTTGCAAATTCCTGCCAAGCTTTCAGTAAGTTTTCGGTGGATATGATATTATCGTAAATATGAATCAAAATCATTCTTCTAATATTACCCCCCCCCCTCGCAATTTTACCAGTCCTCAATGAGTTGAAAACTATTTATATATTGTGGATTGATTATTACCAAAAACTGCCAAAAATTCATAAATATACATTGGGACAGAAAATTGATACTCTATTTATTGAATCCATCGAGGCAATTTCAATCGCAAGCTTCCTTACAAAAGAAGAGAAACTGCCTTATGTACGCCTCGGAATTCGGAAAATTGATACAATTAAAATACTTTTTATGATTCTTTGGGAGATTAAATGTATTGATAACAAGAAATATATCGTGATTTCTGAAAAAATGAACACGGTTGGTAAAATGCTCGGCGGATGGAGCGGACAAATTGCAAAACAAAACTCCCTAGGCAAGGCCTAAAGAGTTTTGAAATGAAGAAAGTTGCGAACACGGAAAACGAACTTATTGTCAGAATTCCACTTGTTGTAGGGCTTGCCATTGTTCCAGTTGAGCTTACGCGCACCATCGTCGTTGCGATTCACATTCCACAAACGAAGGTTGCCATCCGAGATTTGTACAACATAACACCTCTGACACCACCCTTCGAATACTCTCTGGGTTGAATATTATTTAGCATCTATAATAATGCTCCACTATGTTGTACCAAGTAATTTCATTTTTTATGAAAGTTCTACATAAATAACTCTACTTGGAAATCAAAATTTCCAAATACTCTGTATTTATGGATACTGGATTCGGTCATAATAAACCTTAGTCTATTATAGATTAACCTACTACCAATTTTAATATACTAGATTTTATTTTTATTTTAAAATTTTGTAGAACAAAGTTCTAAGTAACAAAGCTCATTTCTAAATTCCAAAGTACAGAGTTCAAAGTTACTTGCGAACACGGAAAACGAACTTACTGCCAGAAAGCCACTCGAGGGCTTGCCATAGATCCAGTGGAGCTTACGCGCACCACCGTCGCTGCGATCCACATCCCACAAACGAAGGCTGCCATCCGAGATTTCTATTGATTTCATTGCTGTTCTAAAATAATCAGCTGTTGGTTGATCGTATTCAAGGCGAAGCTTTGGGCCATCATCTTGGGCGCAAAGTTCAAGTCCCATAACTGTGGCTTTATTGCAAATATTTTCATAAGTAGCTCCATCTGGGAAACCAAGATCAGCAACAGTTAGTTGAACAAATTTTTGGCCTTCTGGTAAAATTGTCTGCTCCATTTTACCGAGCATTTCATTTATAGTTGAATCCTCTAGTGTAATATCTTTTTCTTTATATGCTTTCACCCATTCATCTGCTGTATTTGGATATTCTCTGTTGGATTTTATTTCAATTTGTTTTATGCGATTATTTGGGAATTTCGTATATACATATTCCATATTTGAAAGTTTATTAAATATTCCTAAAACAAGTTCTCCAATATATGCTTTAGTGTTTTCATTTATTTCAGTTATATTTGTTGCGATTTGATCTGGGGTACATTCAAAAATAATAGCTTGGTCTTCTTCAATATTTCTCGTTTTTAGAATTTCTTTTATTCGCGGATCTTTGTTGTACCCAAAGCCATCAATAGGACCATTTATTTCATATAAAAATAGCAAATCCTCTTTGTTTAAATCTTCACCCTTTTTTACCTTTTTATCTATTGTAGTAAGCTGCTTATTATCTTTTTCCTTTTTAAGATATTTTTCCTTATCAGGAAATTCTTCCAATTTTTCTTTCAAAATATTTACCATATATGGATCGAGATTCTGTTTATAGGCAATACCTCTAACTTCGGCAATATTGTCTCCCTCCATCCGAATGGCAATTCTTGGAATTGTCGAATTTTGGTCATCATCTTTTGTATAATAAACATAAAAGTCTCCTGATTTGAGTTGAGTTTTTGCTGTATTTTCACCAGCTGTGCACCAACCTGTGCCTTTACCTTTTATGGAATCTACCAATGCTCTTTGTGATGAATTTTTTTGATACTTTCTCCATTCTCCTTCGGTAATCGGAAGTAAATGCTCGGGTATTGGGTGCATCAATTCTGTTGCCCATGCGTAGAGCTTAGCAAAATCTTCTTTTTCTAGGTGCTTATTAAATGCTTCTCTTTCTTCTTGCTGAATATCATGTTCATATTCTTGGGAGTTCCCTTGAAATTTATTTATCAAAGCATCATTTACATATCGAAGCGACTCGTGATTTAAATCAGGGAATTTTAGCACCGTCCCGCGGGAACGTTTTGGAAATTCTTTTTTGTCTTTATCATATTCTCCAAGCTTGACGAGGTTGCGGAATATCCAATATTTTAATGTATTAGATATATCTTTTGAATCATCACTTTTAAAATAATCTACCCATTCCTCAAGAGAAGATTTTTGGTCATCAAGCACGGCTTCACTATTTTGCCTTTTTTCTTCTTCTTTTTGCTTCGGCGTATAGGTATTCCAATCGCCAAGCTTGCCACTGTCGCGAATAATATTTTCAAAATATGATTCTGGAATTTCTTCATATCTAGTAACATATTCATTTAAAATTTTATTCTTAAGAAGTTCCCCTCCTCGTTCATCTTTGGCGACCGCATCTAACCGAGAAAGGTAGGCAATAATACGATTTTCTTTTGTATCGGCCAAAATAGATCCTTCTTTTTTCTCTTTGCCTCTTGCTACTGCAAAAGCACGAGAAGCTTCTTTTGAGCCTGGTAAATCTTGGTATTTTTTGTTTAAGAAATTTGGATTTTCCATATGGCTATTATGCCTCAACAGCTTTAATTTGTCCATATTTTCGTAATGGTTCACTAGCTTGGACGGAAAAGGTAAAGTAATATAAGTATAGTCATACACAAAGAACCCATACATGCCAAGAGTCCGCAGAGATGCCGCGGATATGGTAAGAAGAGGATATAGTAAGGAAGAAGTAGGTCGAAGATACGGAGTTGGTTCAAGCACCATATGCAAATGGGTAAAGAAAGCAGAAAAAATTGGACATCATCCAATACCGACCAGAAGCTCAAGACCAAAACACCACCCAAAGCAATTGAGTAATGAATTAGTCTGGAAAATATTTCATCAGAGACTGAGACATGGAAGATGTGCGGAAGTTGTACATCAAGAACTAATCAATCAAGGAATTGTTGTATCACTTTCTTCTGTAAAGAGAACATTAGACAGAACAGGGCTCTTAAAGAAAAGAAGTCCGTGGAAACGATATCATCCACCTGTGGATCGCCCATATCCCCTTGTAGCAGGCGATTTAATGCAAATTGATACCATTCACTTAATGATTAACAAGAAAGAGAGAATATATGTATTTGTACTCATTGATGTATATTCTCGATGGGTATATGCTAAATGCTACAAACGAATGAATAGCAAGATTTGTGTTGATTTTGTAAAGGAAGCCGAGAGAAATGCATCATTTAAATTCAAGATGTTGCAATCAGATCATGGGCCAGAGTTTGGTAAATTATTTGTACGAATGATTGGAAAAAATCATCGATATACAAGAACTGGAAAACCAAATGACAATGCTCATATTGAAAGAATGAATCGAACTCTACAAGAAGAGTGTATAGACAAAGTGAGAACAAACCCAAGATCAATTAATTGTGCTTTAATGAAATATTTGCAATACTATAATTACGAACGATTACATATGGGAATTAATTTAAAAACGCCAAGTCAATTATTAATTAATTCCGTCCAAGCTATTGGTTAGAATACGTTATTTTGCAAACCACTTTTGGACGGCCGTCCAAAAGTGGTTTGTTTTATATTTTATAGTCGCCTATTTTTGTACGCTTGATGTGCATCGCAAGTGCACCTGTTCCCAACCTCTCCCCTAATTCGTGCGCGATTACTCTAACATATGTACCAGAGCTACAGGCAATTTTTAATTTGATACAAACAAAATCTTCTTGCGAGGAATTCTCTAGGGTCTCGTCCCATTTTTCCAAAATTTCTTCCTGGCGGAAATCTCCTTTGATTTTCCCGATTGAATCTTTTATATATTTAATAAGCCTTGTTTTTGTAATATTACTCTCTTCTACCATCTCTATATTCGAAATAAATACTTCGTGTGATGGGATTGTAATTTCATTTAACCTACCCTCACGCGCCCATTGAAAAAGTGGCTTGCCGTTTACGGTGCGAGATGAATACTGCGGATACTTCTGATCTATCTTGCCTGTAAAATTTTTTAATATTTCTGGGAGACCCAAGTTGGAATTCTCAAATTGTTGTCGCTTTACCCTCTCTACGGGGGCTCCGACACGACGAACAATTTGAGAATTCCAACTTGGGTTTTGTACAATTCCTAATAAATCATAAGTATCAGTAGAAAAATCAAAAAGCACTGTCACCTCATACTCTTTCTCTAAATTAGTGTATTCATCCTTTTTCACACAATCATCGCCTGTAAGTACAAGCATTAGCCCCTCGGCCATCGGGTCGAGGCGCCCTGCGTATGTCATAGGGGTATGGATATACT
>JADLCZ010000059.1 GCA_020846955.1 Candidatus Nomurabacteria bacterium | reverse complement strand
TAATAATTTACTATAAATGTATAACTTTTAAAATTAACCTCCTTATTCTAACATAAAAAATGGTAGATATGCCATTTTTCACTACCGGATTCATACAATATAATCAAATTATACACTTTTATTTATATAGCGCGAGTGGAGCTCTTCGCCATTGAGATTTTCTTTTATTTGTATTAATTCAAAGTTGTATTTTCCTGATATTTTAGAGAGAGCATCATAGAGTTCATCTTGATCGTATCCACAAACGATGACTTCTGGAGTGTTGTTTATTATTGGTGTCCACTGTTCTGCATCATTGTCGCCCTCGATAATTCTGGCTTCGGGATATTCTTTCTCCAACGCATGCATGCGCTCTTTAATAGAATAAAAGGGGAGTTTACCCTTTATTTTCTCAACTCTATGAGTTGGTGTAACTACAATATATAATTCCAAGCCATAATTTAATGCGTTTTTTAATAAAAATCTGTGCCCCTCGTGCAGGTTGTCAAAGACTCCAAAAACCATTACTTTTTCTTTTTTTGTATTCATATATTGAAATTATATCATAGAGTCTCTAGAATTAATCATATTTTAAAGGGGATTTAACCCCCCCCACCACTTTTCAATCAAAAAGTGGTGGGGGCTTGACAAAGTGGTATCGACTATGCTATAATACCCATATGAATAATTTAAAGAAAAACCTAATATTTCTCGGCATTTTTGTAATATTTTTGGGCTTATCTCAAACAGCAAATGCTGCTTATTGTGAACCGTATTATAACGGTAGTACTAATTGTTATACAAACAATTATAGTAATAATATCTCAACTGGATCTCGTATTGTATCCGACGGTGGTGGTATGTATTACAGAGAAACAAATTATGCAAATATAAATTCAACTCAATACAATGCTAATTCAAATTATGGTAGCCCAATAGCAAGTACATATGGTACACAATACGGAGGTACATACTACGACAACACAGGATCACCATATAATGGTCCTGTAAATACTACTAATACTACAAACGGAGCAAATACTAACACTACAACAAATAAAAATACAACAACTACAAAAACAACTACAAATAACAAAACAGCAACAAACACAACAACTAGAGCAAATGATACAAACACTACTACAACAAATGTTAGTAATGAGAGGGTAAATAGTGACCAAGCATCTGGTTTAAGTGCAAATAGTTTGTCAGCATTGTCATTACAAGGGAGCAATACATTTATGCCAGATACTGTATGGGAATGGATTTGTGTATTCTTCTTACTGCTAATAATTATTATTCTAATACGACAATTTAGAAAACAAGGTAGTCACGAAGTGCATACTGTCGCGCATCATTAATAATGTCAAAAAAATCCCCAATTAATAAAAGGGGATTTTTTTGACTCAAATTAGATAAAAGATTATAATCAATTTATGAATAAAATACCCAATAAAAAATCAGAAATTAAAGAATCTCTAACCTTTGATGATGTCTTGATAGTACCTAGATACTCCGAGATTTTGCCTCGTGATGTTGCAATTGCTACAAAACTTACAAAGAGTATTACTCTCAATATTCCAATCATATCTGCTGCAATGGATACAGTGACAGAATCTCGCCTTGCTATTGCCATAGCACAAGCTGGAGGCTTGGGTATTATACACAAGAACATGAGCATCGAGCGTCAAGCCAAAGAGATAGCAAAAGTTAAACGCTCGGAGAATGCAATCATCGAGGACCCTTTTAAATTGTATCCAGATGCAACACTCATTGAAGCTCGCAAGCTTATGGATGACAAAAGTATCGGTGGTGTGCCAATCGTAGAGCATAATGGTATGCTCGTGGGTATTGTTACAAGTCGTGACCTTCGTTCCGAGACAGATTTATCAAAGAAAATTCAAGACATAATGACAAAGAATCCAATTACTGCTAAAGAGAATTGCTCATTGGTAGATGCAAAAAATATTCTTGAACAAAACAAAATCAAGAAACTTCCAATTACTGACAAGAAGGGTGTGCTTGTGGGATTGATAACTTACAAAGATATTTTGAAGGCTGAGGCTCATCCAAACGCTTGTCGAGACAATCGTGGACGATTACGTGTTGGTGGTGCTGTTGGGGTAGGAGCTGATCTCTTGGAGAGAGCAGGCACATTGATAAATGCAGGAGTAGATGTCCTTGTTCTTGATAGTGCTCATGGTGAATCCAAAGGTATAATCGATGCTACAAAAAATCTGAAGAAGAAATATAAAAACGTACAATTAATTGTAGGTAATGTTGCAACAGGCGAGGGTGCTATAACAATTGCTCGTGCAGGGGCAGATGCTGTAAAGGTGGGAGTAGGTCCTGGCTCAATTTGTACTACTCGTATTATTGCAGGTATTGGAGTACCACAACTCTCTGCTGTTATGAATGTAGCCAAGGCGCTTAAAAAAGCCAAATATGATATACCAGTAATTGCCGATGGTGGCATACGCTATAGTGGTGATATGGTAAAGGCACTTGTAGGAGGGGCGTCACTTATAATGGCAGGATCACTCTTTGCAGGTACCGATGAGGCTCCAGGAGAGATAGTATTGCTTGACGGTCGCAAATTCAAGAGCTACCGAGGTATGGGATCAATCGAGGCCATGCAAGAAGGATCCAAGGACCGCTATTTCCAAGACAAAGAGAAAGAGGCTAGCAAATTAGTCCCAGAGGGAATCGTAGGTATCGTGCCTTATAAGGGTCCACTTTCAGAAATTGTATATCAATATGTCGGGGGCTTGCGTGCTGGTATGGGCTATGTAGGTGCGAAGAATATCAAGGAATTATGGACAGCTGAATTTACCAAAATTACTGCAAGTGGTATACGCGAGAGCCACCCTCATGATGTAACGATTACAAAAGAAGCTCCTAACTATACAAAATAATATGGAACTCAAAAATAAAGATATACGAGGCGGTAGTGTAGGTAATCTTGATGTGCTCATCGGACTATTTTATGGTGATGAAGGTAAGGGCAAAATTGTACAGTACTTAGCAGATAGCTACGACCTTGTATGTCGGTTCAATGGTGGACCAAATGCAGGCCACACTATTTATATAAATAGTGAGAGCGTTGTACTCAATACTATTTCATGTGGAATATTCTCGGGACCATCACTTTGTGCAGATGGTATGGTAGTCAACCCAGTTTTATTAAAAGAAGAAATTGAAAAGGTTATAAAGTATGGAGCAGATGTTAAAAATAATCTTTTTATTGGCACAGGTGTACATATAATTCTTCCTACGCATTTATTGATGGACAAGGCCGAGGAGATGGCCAAAGGGGACAACAAGATTGGCTCAACTCAAATGGGTATTTGCCCAGTATATCGTGACAAGGCAGGGCGAGAAGGTGTACGAGTAGGAGATATACTGCAACCGAACTTCAAAGATATTTATGATAGGCAAGTTGCTAAGCATTGCAAAATCTTGATGGAATTATACAACTATGATGCAACCGTAGAGCTTGCAACAATGACAGAGCAATTTTTTTCGGCAATTGAATACATCAAGCAATATAAAAATAATTTTGTGAACTCATCTGCATTTGTAAATGATTATTTGCAAAAAGGTAAAAAGGTCCTAGCCGAAGGTGCACAAGCTACAATGCTCGACATATCATTTGGTACATATCCATTTGTGACATCATCTCGTACATTAGCTAGTGCTGCGTCATCAGAGCTTGGTATTGGTGCGCAATACACAAAAAATGTTTATGGAGTCCTCAAGGCGTATACGACACGAGTCGGTGGTGGACCACTTGCCACACGGGTGGGAGCGGAGCTTGAAGCTTATTTGCAAGAAGTTGCCCATGAGCGTGGAGCGCGTACTGGCCGGCCTCGCAATGTGGCATGGCTTGATCTACCCACTCTACGCTATGCTATAGCCCTCAATGGTGCGACATCTATGGTATTAACCAAACTCGACATTTTCGACTTAATGAAAGAGGATTTGAAAATTTGTACACATTATATGGTCAATGGGGTAGAGAAGAATACGATTGATTTCAATCTTGTAACCGAGAATGATAATGTAGTCCCTGTATATACAGATTTCAAAAATTGGCAGGGACAAAAATCCGAGGGGATAAAGAAATACGAAGAACTACCCGAACAAGCGAGAGTGTATCTCGAATTTATCGAAACTCAAGTTGGCATACCGCTTTCTATAATCTCTGTAGGCGCTGGCAAAGATGATCTTATACTAAAATAAACTTTTTGTGGTATAATATAACTTATTAGATAATTATTTTATTTTGTTATGAACAATGATAAAAAGATTATGTGGATTCTACGCATTGCTGTTGCCGGAGAATTTCTCGGCCATGGAATGTTTGGAATACAAGGCAAGGAACAGTGGGTAGGGTGGACACAAGACCTTCTCGGGGTTGATGCGTCATTAGCAGGAACAATCATTCTCCTTGTTGGGATAATGGACATATTGCTTGCTATTTTAGTATTAGTAAAACCAATTCGTCCTCTTATAATGTGGATGGCAATATGGGGCCTATGGACAGCAATCATGCGTCCACTTGTAGGCTTGCCAATTTGGGACTTTGTAGAGCGCTTGGCAAATGCCGGAGCACCGCTCGCACTCTACTATTTGATGAAGAAAGAATAAAAAGTTTACAAATAAAAAAGCACCAATATGGTGCTTTTTTATTATGCTCCCCCGGCAGGGATCGAACCTGCGACCTTAGAATTAACAGTTCTCTGCTCTACCGCTGAGCTACAGGGGAATACTAGAACATATTAGCAAAATATGATCAAAATAGCAAAATTCCACTTTCAAGCAATGCTCTATATAACAAAAGTAAGCTATTATCGACAAAATACAAATATTCTGATAAACTCATTTATATGAATATGAACAAAATGGAAAAATTGCCAAACAAAATGATTTACTTAGATCAGGTCAGATCGGCACTCACAGAGTTTGAAGGATTGGTATTACCAAACTTTGCTATTGAAAAAGCCATAAGAGAGACTCTAGATAATCTGTCGGATGCATACAAGGAATTCAAATTTGAAATAGTTCATAAAGATGCCGAACAGCTTGCTTCCAATGTCACAAAAGAAGTTCGCGGAAAAGGGGCTATATATTTAGATTACCACGCTTTCAGAAATGCAATATCAAAGATCGAGAGTGCACCATTTGATGTTTCTCGTGGTCGTTTGTATCCTACACAATTGGTAAAGGGGATGGGACCTGTAACTGGTAAAGGTGAAAATATAGGTTTGCAGAGAGAACAGCTAACTGAAAAATTTTATGGGAAAGAGGTTGTCTTGTTGGATGACCTTTTAACTACAGGCTGGACATTTTCAAGAGTGGTACCATATTTAACAGATGCAGGAATAAAGGTTTGCGCAATCGGTGTTACTATAACAAATAAGCCAGAAGATGAATTCGAAATTTCAGGGAAAAAGTTGCCCGTGTATGCTGGATACCAACTTGATCCCGCTAAAGATGTAGAGGCATACGAACTTAAAAACTTTCTTGCCGTACCTGGTAGTGGAGCCCCACATCTAAAGGGTTCGGTTACAGACAGCGAACAAATTTTACAAATCTCAAACAGTTTAAAAAAATATTTATCTAACAAAGATAAAGATCAATTACGAAGTGAAATATTTACACTCCAGCTTGAATTTAATGATGGAGAATTAATGAATAAAGTATCACAAATAGTTGGCTCTGAAGCAAATATGGAGGAGCTCATTGATGTATTACGGTCAGTTCAGTTACCAAATTTTAAGCCAGATATTGTAGGATCATCTAGGTCAATGTATATTGGCGATTATCATTCATTGGCATGGCGCATGACTGGTGAGATGTGGAAAGAATTTTCAAAACGCCAAATAGAAACATCAATTAGACTCTATGAGGAGATACGCAATACCAATGCTCAATCAGTTACAGTTGGACAGTTAGGAATATTTAATGAAGGCTCTAGACTAGCAAAATCATGCTAAAATCTAGAAATGCCATATAAATTCAAACGAATTACTCAAACAAAGGTCAATAAAATAATCAAGTGTTTTGCGAGTGATATATCAGCTACACAGACAGC
>JADLCZ010000058.1 GCA_020846955.1 Candidatus Nomurabacteria bacterium | reverse complement strand
TTGAGATTGATAAAATATTGCTTGTTGTTACAACTCTTGTATCACTCGAGGCAATATACCTATCTATTTTTATCCAAATGAGTGTCAATCGCCAAGCACGCAAATTGCATGCTGTGGCTCGTGACGTCGAGGAAATTCAGGAAGATGTGGAAGAAATTCAGGAAGATGTGGAAGGTATCGAGAAGGACGTGGATGAGATTCAGAAGGACGTGGATGAGATTCAAGAAGACGTCGAAGAGATTCAAGAAGAGGATGATACTGAATCTGAAAATATCAAATGCGACAACCTAATGATGACACGTATCGAGAGTACTCTCGCCGAGCTAATGAAAGAAATAAACGAACTTAAAAAGAGTCAAAAATAATCCCCAAACGGGGATTATTTTATTTTCGTAGTATTTTAGGCACTTCTTCAAGTAATGAAATTATTGTACTTGGCTTAGAATTCCTTTTACCTCCATTGATATACAAATCAATTTTAATATCAAAATATTTTTTGGCTTCTGTTATTGTCTTGGCAGGGCTCAAACCTTGAGGGTTAGCACTTGGTGCAACTAATGATCCAGTATTTTGAATTAATTTAAATAGATTTTTATTCTTTGTATTTACAACACGGAAAGCCAGGCTCTTTGTACCACGGTGTAAATATTTGAACTCAGATTTTGAACAAGATAAAATAAAACTCACCTTCTTCCCTTTTGGAAACATTTTCATATTTTCTTTGATGTTAGAATTTTCAATTCCAAATTTTTCTAGATCTTTTATGCTAGCAATCAAAATTATGAACGGCTTGTTGTTGTCCCTACCTTTTATTTTGTATATTTTCTGTACCGCATTTTTATCTTCTGCGCATGCCAAAATACCATACAAAGTATCCGTCGGAGCAATTATCACCCCACCGTTCTTTAATATTTTTTCTGCTTTACTCCAATTGGTTTTCATACATTATTTACACGTCACTCGCGAGCGATGTTATTCAACTTCGCAGCTACGATGAAATCATTTTGTGAGAGTCCTTTTATTGCATGGGTGGTTAGCGTAATAACAACTCTTCCCCAGCCGAGCTCTATATCTGGATGATGACCCTCACTCTCGGCAATCGCTCCAACTTTATTTACAAATTCTAGTGCTTCTTTGAAATTTTTGAAAGTAAATTTCTTCGAAATATGCTTACCTTCTTCATCAATCTCCCAATCTGCAACATGAAAGTCACGCATTGATTCTGCATCAGCTTTTGTCATAGGATCTACTCCACCCTCGCACGGCACACATTTTTGCTCTAATAAGTTCATATAATTATGATAACAAAAAACCGGTAACTTTGATAGTCACCGGTTTAAATGATTTTAGATTGTGAGAAATTTTACTGCAGTATCATCAGCAGCAACACTCAGAATTAGCTCCTTTTCTACCCCAAATGGAGCAAAGATTGAACCAGTAAATTCTTTAACTAATTCTTCAAAACATAATTTAGCAGAATCATAAAACATGGCACTATTGTCTAAGTGAGCAAAAGGAACCAGAATAACATTTTCATTCATTCTTTTTCTTTGTTTTACTTTCCTGATAACAGTTTTAATTTTGTCAAAATCTCCTGGTTCAATATGACACCAACAGATAAGACCATTGTGAGTATTTTCCCCATCCCAGGAAAAATTACCTCTAAATAGTAAGATTCTCATTTTTATTTTATATTAAATTTTTAAATAATAAAAAACAGCTCCTAAAGTAGAGAGCTGTTTTTTATGTTCAAACGAGATTTTTATATCAACGCAAATAACAGCCCTCTAGATTTGTAGAGCTCCAATAGAAACTTGCATTGATAATATTAATTTTCATATATTTACAATAGCATAATTACTTTTTTAAGTAAACCTTCTCCTTCCAAGCATAGAGTGGGTATGCAAAGGATATAAGCACACTTACAAGTAGTGCCATATGCAGTGATTGCGTAAAGAGAAATACAATAAGTGCTACCACAATCATAATCACTCGCCCCAGATTCAAGTACACTTCACGAGCCACCATTGTGTCGACAATATCGCCCTCTCTGTGATCGAGTGTCAGTGCGAAGTTGAATGGGTTGGATAATCCATAAGTCAGGTTGCTAATACCTACGAAAAGGCTCCATCCCACAAGTGAGCTTGCCATAGCAAGCGGGATATAACTTATCGAGTTGATAGTATTGAAGAAGTAAAAGAAGAATGCCCTCTTTTTCAAACGGTCAGAAATTTTTGAATTGATCACAGCCGTCACTGCAGATAGTATAGCCAAGTAGCCAAAGAAATTCCCAAGCTGGCCTGGTGTATTGATATAGAACAATGTAAAGATTGGAATAATATTGTAGCTAAGCATAAATATATATCCCTGCATGGTGATCAGTACTCTATGCTCCATAATTCTTATAGCTTTGAAGGTATTGAACTTGAATTCAAAAGATGGTATCCGTAATAATAAAAAAACAGGAATAATATAAAGGAACAAACTCGAAATAAACAAAGTGTGGTATCCAAACATTTCTACGACCGTACCAGCAAGCGGGGCCAAAATAGTACTAAATACTGGGCTAATAAGGAAATATATTCCACTTTTATATCCATGTTCATGATCCTCGCTATATTTAAAATGTAGTACATTATAAATAGTCCAAAAGAATACTACGTTGATTGCAAAAAGAATGGCAACAATAAATATTTGGTATTTATTTGTCATGAAGTTGGCAACAATTATTCCGACAGCACTTGCTCCGATACCGAGTAGCAATGCTTGCCTACTTGTAAATTTGACTCTCTTGAAAATAAAAAAAATCAACAATACCGCCAAGTAAAAAACAAGGAAGTAGAAAAGCATCTGCAGATAAGACACTCCATTGTGCAAATACCATAGCAAAAGGAGCGTCTGACTATATATCATCGCCACTAGATAAGTAATATAAAATGTAAAAACTCTTTTAAACATTTAAATCTTAAACTCTATTACATCTCCATCTTTTACAATATATTCTTTGCCTTCTGTTCTTACTTTACCTTTCGCACGCGCTTCGCCGTAGCTACCAGCATCTAGCAAGTCGCTCCAATAGACTACTTCCGCACGGATGAATTTGTCTTTGAAGTCTGTGTGGATTGCCATACCAGCTACAGGCGCAGTACTACCATGCTTGATAGTCCAAGCGCGAGTTTCCTCTACTCCTGTTGTGAAATAAGTATCAAGCCCCAGCAATTTGTAGCATCCACCAATCAAGTCGTTGATACCATCATGCTCGCCACCGAGTTCCTTGCGGAAAGTCTCCTTCTCTTCACCTATGAAATCTTTCAACTCATCTTCAATCTTTGCATCTATCAAAATAAATTGTGATCCACCTGCCAGAATCTCATCTGTCATTTCTTTGAAATATACAGGATTGGCTTCATCGAGATTTTTCACACCACCTTTTTTGTTCAATCCATAAATCATTGGCTTGCTTGTCAATAAATTTAATTGCTTAACCTTCTTACTTTCTTCTTCGGTAAAATCTAGACTATTTGCCAATTTGCCTTCTTCGAGTACCTTCTCAACTCTTTTTAAAATTCCTTCTTCAAAAATTGCTTCCTTATCCCCCTTCTTTACATCCTTTTGCAAATTACTCAATCTTTTTGTCACAGTCTCGAAATCAGCCAACACAAGCTCGAGATTGATCACACCAATGTCTCGCATTGGATCTATATTTCCATAAACATGGATAATTTCATTTTCTTTAGAGTGGGCTTGCCCTGAGCTTGCCGAAGGGAAAAGGCGCACCATATGGAGTATCGCATCAGTCTCGCG